>JBKKDE010000163.1:0-3631 GCA_046708665.1 Candidatus Zixiibacteriota bacterium
CCTGCACGATGAAGTACAACCCCAAAGTCAACGAACGCGCCTGCTCCAAGCCGGGGTTCGCGCGATTGCATCCCGAAACTCCGGATGAAGATTGTCAGGGTGCCTTGCAAGTCATGTGGGAACTGGCGCGCGATCTCGAGGTGATCACGGGCATGGATGAAGTGCGCTTGCAGGCATCGGCTGGGGCGCAAGGAGAAATGGTCGGCCTGCTCATGGCACGCGCCTATCACCTGCGCAAAGGCGAGAACCGTCACCGCGTGATCATCCCCGATTCATCGCATGGCACAAATCCCGCAACTGTCGCGCTCTGCGGATTCGAACCGGTGACGACCAAGTCCAACGATCAGGGAATGGTCGATCAGGCGGTGCTGGCCGAGGCCATGACCGACGATGTCGCCTGCATCATGCTTACCAATCCGAATACGCTGGGGCTCTTCGAGCGCGACATTGTCAAGATTGCCAAGATCGTGCACGACAAAGGCGGCTTGCTCTACAACGATGGCGCCAACACCAACGCCCTCCTCGGCATCTCACGCGCCGGTGACATGGGCTTTGATATGCGCCACTTGAATCTGCACAAGACATTCTCCACTCCCCACGGCGGCGGCGGCCCGGCCGCCGGTGCCGTCGGCGCAAAGAAACACCTCGCCGCATTTCTCCCCGGCCCCCGAGTAACCCGCCGTCCAATGGAGGGCGAGCGTACTCGCGAGCCTGCTCTTGATCGGGGGCACATCTACGTCCGCGAAACCCCCGGCCCCGAATCCATCGGCTCGGTGCATCCCTTCATCGGCAACTTCGCTGTTTTGGTGCGCGCCTTTTCGTACATCCGCGCCCAAGGCGCCGAGGGACTGGCCCAGGTCTCACGTGATGCCATTCTCGCCGCCAACTACCTGCGCGCACGCCTGAAAGACTCGTACGACATCCCGCACGAGGGGCCGTGCATGCACGAGTTCGTCGCCTCGGCAACCCGTCAGAAAAAAGTCGGCGTCCGTGCGGTCAACGTTGGCAAACGCCTGCTCGACTTCGGCCTCCATGCGCCGACAGTCTATTTCCCGCTCATCGTCCCCGAAGCGCTGATGATCGAGCCGACCGAAACCGAAAGCAAAGCCCGTCTCGACTACCTCGCCGACGCTTTCATCCAGATCGCCGAAGAAGCCATCGAAAGCCCCGACTTCGTCAACCAAGCTCCCTACAACACGCCCTTCCGGCGTATTGACGAGGCGAAGGCGGCGAGGGATTTGGATTGCGGTTGAGCTACGGGTGATAGCAGCTTGAAGGGCCGGTCAGTGACCGGCCCATTTCTTTACGCTTGGAAACGAATTCTCGGTCAGTTAGGGTACATGGTGAGTATGGGAGAATTGTCATGCACTTAAAGCGACTTGTGATCAGGAATTTCCGCAATTTCGCGAAGTTAGATATCCGATTGCAGCCAGGAGTAACCTGTATCACAGGCGAGAATAACTCGGGAAAGTCGAATCTTCTGCACGCGCTGCGTATTGTGCTGGACTCTGGGCTCTCGTCTCAATTTCGGAATCTAACCTCACAGGACGTGCACAGTGGCATAGACATAACTGCGCCGTTTCAAGTATTGATTGCGGTTGAATTTGCTGGATATGCACAAGACATAAACCAAACCGCTCTAGTTGGGTCATGGCAGGTCGAAGAGGATACTGCGCGCCTGGTGTATCGGTTCCGACCGCGTCCGCATGTGATCGATGCAGTTTCGGAAGGCGAGGAAGCTACTCGGCCCCTCAACTTTGAGGATGACTTCAATTGGCAAATCTCGGGCGGAGGGCCGACTGCCCCGCTGGAGCTCGACTGGCAGGACGATGCAGGCTCTTCCGTGCGATTTTCAGACCTGCAACATTTCAAAGTGGAATACTTGCCGGCTTCCAGGGACATGCGAGGTGAGATAAGGCAAGCGAGAACCTCTCCAGTTGGCCTACTCTTCGAATCTCAAGGCGTGTCCCAAGAAGAGGGCCAGTCGCTAATGGATGTTGTGAAGGACGCAAACAAGCGAATCTCAGATACTGCGACAGTGGCCGCGGTTGGAGACTCCATTCAGAGGTCTTTCGATGGTGCGACCGGAGAGGCTTTTAGAATGGGAGTAAGGCTCGGTGTCGCCGATCCGTCTCTGGCTTCAGTGTTTCGATCTCTCACTCTCCTTCTCAGCGACGCATCTCTGTCCGATTTCGAGCCCAACCGAAATGGCCTCGGACTGAACAATGTCTTGTACATCAGCACCCTTCTGGAGTATTTCAGAAAGAGGGTCTCCCAGGCCAAGACCGCAGGACAACTACTACTGATAGAGGAACCAGAAGCACACCTGCACCCACAACTCCAAAGGGTATTATACTCAGCACTCACAGGAGGAACTTTTCAGACTATTTTGACAACTCACAGCACTCACGTCAGCTCCCAAGCAGCACTGAAATCTGTCATCGCGTTAACCCGTAGCGGAGTTGCTACTATCAGCTCGTGCTCACTCGCCGAGACGGAAGATTTACCAGTACAGGCGATCGCGGACTTAGAGCGATATCTTGACGCAACTCGATCGACTCTCCTCTATGCTAGGAAAGTTATCCTCGTGGAGGGCCCGGCAGAACTATTCCTCATCCCCCCCTTGGTTCGGACGGTGCTGAATGTCGATTTGGACCGGCTCGGGATATCCCTGGTTCCGATTTTTGGAACCCACTTTGGCTCATACGCGAAGTTGTTCGCTGATGGTTTGCTTCCAAAACGATGCGCCATTGTCGCGGATGGAGACTTGTCGCCGACAGAGCAGGAACAAGACGATGATTCTGAAGGCATTTTACTCGACCATGATCTGTCCGGTTTAAATGGGACGCACGTGCAAGTATTTCTCTGTCGTACAACATTCGAACGTGAGTTGAGCATGGTCGGATTGCTGCCGGTGATTATAAAAGCAGCCGAAGAACTTCGTCTTCGCTCGACAATTCGGAAGCTGTCGGACGGACTTGTTCAGCTACAGCAAGGGGAGTTGGATGCGGGCGGAAGGCAGGCTCTTTTGAATGAGCTCGGCAAGGTCACACTTACTGCGGCTAAGAGAGTTGGCAAGGGTCGCTTCGCCCAGTGCGCATCGAAACATGCACATCTGGCCACCGAGGTTCCCGATTACATCAGGAACGCAATTGAGTGGCTTAGATCAACATGAGACTAACTACGTCCCAACGTGATGCGTCGCGATGCGCGGGGAATGCACTCGTCGTTGCCTGTCCGGGTAGCGGTAAGACGCGCACGCTAATCGCGAAGTTGCTCAACGCAATCGAACAGGTTCGTGGGACACCCCGTCACATCGCATGTATAACCTACACTAATGCAGCCGTGAACGTTATCTCGCAGCGAGTCCAGGATCAAGGAGGCTTCGGCGATGATCGATACTGCGATATTTCAACCATTCACTCGTTTTGTCTCGAATACATAATTAAGCCATTCCATTGGCTTAGCCACGGATTGAGGAGTGGTTACACCGTCTGTCCGCCAGATAGTGTGCGCTATCAAGAATTGGTTGCAGAAATAGTCGACGAACATCGATTGGACAGAAGGGCAGCCGACGAGTTTGAACTCATCGGCCGTGATGCAAGCGGTCGATGCGTTGGGGGGCGATATC
>JBKKDE010000164.1:0-6299 GCA_046708665.1 Candidatus Zixiibacteriota bacterium
GCTCTGGAGCGTCTAAGAGGCTGGAACGCGCTGGCTATTGAAGCAAAACGCATTTCGCGCCTCCGTCGAGTGACAACAAGAATGCGAGTGGAAAACTCATGACAGATTGGCATGCGTCCTCTCGACAACGAGAATTACTATCGATCACCGCTTGAGTTGGTTGCCAGCCAAGGACTGCATCTGCGCCTTCAGTTCTGCGATCTGTGTTCGGAGCACATCAATTTCCTTTGTCTTCGCATGAAGTGCCTGGATCGCAGCCAGCGCGATGCCGTCGGCATCAATGGTAGAGATGTGCTTGTCGTCGCTTCCCAAGCCAAATGCCGCACGAAAATCCTGAGCCATAGGACCGATGTGTCGAACGCTCTCGTTCTGAGAAGTGTAGTTCCATTCACTAATTGGAATTTGCGATAGCTTTTCGAGCAGACCCTCGGAATCGATGGACCTCACGTTTTCCTTCAGGTTGCGATCCGAGACGGAAGACCACGAGCCATCGCCGGGTGCCACAGTGACGCCCGTAGTCGACCCCAAGTCGGTATAGAGGTAGAATCCTCCTGCGGCTCGCGCCACAAACTGATTAATGCCCGTCGAAGTCGCTCCGTTGGTGAACGATTGATCCGACCAAACGAAAGCGCCATCGTGGAGTGCGTTCGAATTGTTGCCGGCTGCGAACGACCCGACGCCGGAGGCATCATTGGAGAAGCCTTCCGGAATCGTTGCATAGAGATTCGAGGCAGAATTTTCGCGTCCCCCGCTAATGGCTGCGTATGATCCCAGGGCCGTATTCAGAACACCGCCCGCAATAGTCATCGAACCGAAGCCGAACACGTCCGGGCCGGCCGTGTTTAGTGAACCTCCACTGACGGTGGCATTGTTAATCAACGCGGAATTCTGGTACCCGCCTGCGACGACCGTCCTCGGATGCCGTGTGCGGTTGTGAGCCCCTCCGCCGATGACTGAGATTTCGCCCTCTGCCACATTTGAGTCAGCGACGAAGATGCTTCCGCCGCCCGCAACGACGGAATAGTTACCTACCGCACGGTTATTGGCGCCACCGCCGACATGTGCATAATTCCCCGCGGCGGCATTCGAGAGTCCTCCGACGAGCGAGGCCAGTTCGCCGTTCACCGAATTTTGTCGTCCGCCGCCGATGAACGTCGCGGTCCCAATTGCCCAATTCGAGTCGGCATCGCTAATGCTTCCGCCGCCGCCGATTACCGAGAATTCCCCGCGAGTGCGGTTGTAGCGGCCGCTGCCGATGAAAGAACTGTTGCCACGGGCGAAATTGTACGCGCCGCCGCCGACCGCCGACTGATCGTAGGCCGTATTCTCGAGTCCACCCCCGATCGCGCCCAATCCATTTGCTTCGTTAAAGACGCCGCCCGCGACGACGCCCAGGTTAATTGCCTTGTTGCTTAGGCCACCACCGACAGTAGCGTAGTTCGCACTGGTCTGGTTCGATTCACCACCAGCTATTGTAGACGCTGCCCCGTCTGCAATGTTTGACTTGCCGCCGCCGATGGCTGAGTAATCACCCAGCGCCAAATTTGAATCCGCATCGGCAGCGAAACCGTCTTTGAGACTGACTGTCTTACCGCCGCCTCCGGCAATCGCAGAGAACTGGCCGCGCGCTTTATTGTTCGCGCCGCCGCCGACTGTCGAACCAAGTCCGCTGGCGATGTTTCCCGAACCGCCGCCGACCGTGGTTGCTTCTGCGGTCGAGCTATTGACAACGCCGCCGCCAACTGTCGATGCCTGGCCGCTCGCGGTGTTCGAGTAACCACCGCTGATCGTCGATGCTTCGCCGGAAGCGCTATTGGAGTCGAGGTCATTGAATCCACCACCCCCTGCGATAGTCGAGAATGATCCACGCGCGTAGTTCTTGCCGCCGCCTCCGACCGTCGACAACTCCGCCTCGGCCGCATTCTCCAATCCGCCACTGATCGTGGCGTAGTCACCAGTGAGGTTACTACCCCGACCGGCGACAAAACCCTCAGCACCGGAATTCGTATGGCCCGGACCGATCGAAATTTTGCTCGTGATTGTCCCGCCAGATGCAGAGTCGACGGTTCCTACCCGATGCGAATACCCGACGCTCGTGATCTGCGTGCGGGGAATCATCTCACCATCAGGACTGACGGCAACTCCCAGATAACGGTCCGTGCCAACGAAGTACACATCGGTAAGCGGTGTGGAGCTGCCGAGGAGCACGTTGAACAGTCCATCCGCATTCGTCGTAACGCTCTGTGATTCGGACCATAGCGGCGAACCGCCGATTGGCGTCGAATAGAGCGCAAATGAGACGTTGAATGTCCCGACCTGTGGCGTACCGCCCGGGTCTGTGAGAATCCCCTGATAGTTGACAAGTGAGGGAGAAGCGGCATTCACGACCGAAATCGTCGTGATTGTCAGTACGACCGCCGCGAACAGCATGACGCCTTTACGCATGGAGAGACCTCCGGAAGAGGGTGAATATTGATTTGTCGAATCGAGTTACTAAGCGCCCGGCAAGACGGATGGGCACCTAAATTGAATATCGCCATTATGAGCAATTGTTGCAAACGGTTTCGGGTTGGCGACCATGGGGAGGAAGACACCACACGACCCGGAATCCGACCGAAATAAACTGGGATTAGACCCGCCGGAGAGCATGCCACTCATGGTGCCACGGCAAGTCAGTTCTTATAAGTCACAAACTGGTAATCACCTTGGACTTTGTTGCCTGATAGATCAAACAACGTGACGGTCATCTGACTTCCGAAACTCGCGACCATCGGAATGAGTGCGCTGGACGATCCTTGGCACGTGACATTCGTCGCATACGCGAACGGAGCGTAGTTCTCTCCAGTGATTGTGATGAGGTATCGCGTATTAGCCGCATCGTAGCTGCAAGCGATGTTACCCGAGGTCGCATGGATACCGCCGCTGGCTTCTATGTGTCCGAAAGCGATTAGTCCTCCGATCGTCTGAGTGCGTCCATCGGGAAAGCGTACACCTCCGGACAATGTGTGAATCATCCCACCGACCTGAAGGCGCGCGGTCGGGGGGATGTTTGCGTTGATCCCGACGTTTCCGTTGATCCCGACGTTTCCGTTGGTTTCGTCGATATAGAGACGTGTGGTCCCGACTGTTTGCAGTGCCAGTGAGTTGTTGCTTGAGACAAAATTGGTGAAGAGGGTGTCGCGCAATTTGGCACTGCCAATCACATGCAATGCTTTCTCCGGCGCATTCGTGTTGATGCCGACTGCATTGGCGCGGATAAGGAACTGGCGCATGTTGGTTGTGGCGAAATCAGCGTTCTGATCATCGGCCCACACGAATGATCCTTGGTGTTGGGCTTTGGCGCGTCGCCCTCCGGCAAATGAGTAATCACCCGATGCACGATTCCCCAATCCGCCTGGAATCATGCTGTGTGTGCCGTTAGCGGTATCACCTGCTCCCCCGGACACTGTGGCGTTTGCACCAGTTGCCCAATTCCCGGTGCCTCCGCCGACAAATGTGCCCCCGCCCATTGCACGGTTGCCATCACCGCCGGCTATTGTCGTAATGTCTCCCGTGGTGACATTACGACGCCCGCCTCCTATTGTCGACAGAGTGCCTCCGGCATGATTGCTGTCGGCCGGGACTTGACCACCGCCGCCACCGATGGTCGCGTAGAACCCGTACGCGCGGTTGTTCGATCCTCCGCCAACGACACTGCCCTGCGATGTGGTCAGATTTCCCGAACCGCCATCGATGACACTCCATGGGCCGGAAACTGTGTTCCCTTGGCCACCGCCGATTACCGAATAGACGTTTGTGATCGTGTTCGCTTCTCCGTTGCCGATGACCGAGAGTTCTTGCGTGATGCGATTCTGTTCGCCGCCGAGTATGGTAGATGACGAGCCGAACGAAGTGATCGAATTCCCGGTCCCACCGATCACGGCAGACCTGAATCCGGCCGCAGTATCCGATGCTCCGCCAATAATCGCTGCGTTGTTGCCTGTCGCACGATTGCCCTCACCTGCCCCGACGAATGAATGCGACGAGGCAGAACTGCCTGTGCCGCCTGCAATCGCGGAACTATTTCCAGTTGCCTGATTGTTCGAGCCACCGAGAACGGCGGCGCCGTCATTGGTGGCATCGTTATTGGTCCCGCCAAGTGTGGCTGTATTCCAACCGGTAGCGGAATTCAGTGTTCCGGATGCGATTGATAGCGGGCCGCTTATGTCGTTGCTGCTTCCCACGGCGACGGACGACGATATCTGGCCCCCCGATGCTCCGTCGACGGTCGAGACTCGATATGCGAATGGCCCCGTCGCAAGTCGTGCGCGCGGCAGCACTATGCCTTCTGTTTCGATCTCCAGCCAACGCGATGTGCCGGAGAAAACTTCGTGAGTGAGTGGTTCCACGGCGCCCACCAGTGCCAGCCAGAGTCCCTCAGTTGTCGTAGTGAGGGTCTGTGATTCGCTGGATGATGCGGGCCAGATTTTGCTGCCTGCTATCGAATCATCGTAAATGCTGAATTCAAAGACTCTCGAACCCGCTGGCAGAGGCACGCCGCTGGTATCGGTGAGCCTCCCTTGGACGCTCATGCTTGCGGGCACCGCCGCGTTGGTTATAGTTGGGAATAGTACGCACGCGAGCAATGGGGCAAGTAAGGAACGCATCGCAACCTCCATAATAATTCGAACGCCACTGGTGCCTGCGCCTGTGGGTGCAGAGCCGTAGACTCAGTGAACCCTGATGACAGTTCTCGATTCAGTTGTGGGTACCGCCGTCCACGAGGGGACTGCGTGAGAATTGAACTCTCTACGAAGATAATGAATTGTAGAATAAAGACAAGTTAGCCAGGACAGTTTACTCCTTTGCTTTCTTCGGGTTATTGGCTATATTCCGTGCCATCCCGGGGCTGTAGCTCAGTTGGGAGAGCGCTTGAATGGCATTCAAGAGGTCAGGGGTTCGACTCCCCTCAGCTCCACCAGGAACCGACGGACCCCGCTGATATCCAGCGGGGTTTTGTCTTAGAGGCAAATTACGTGATCGCGCTGAACTTTCATCGAGTTGAACGTCCGACGGGATTTGAGATAAACCGTCTCAGTCCCAAACGCTTCAATCAGGTTATGGATGCGGTTGAGGAAGAAATTCATGCGTCCGCGGAAGCCGAACCAGCCCCCGCGCAGAGATTGAAGGTCATCATAACATTCGATGATGGATTTGCCTCACTCGGCGAACACGCTCTTCCGGAGCTGTTGCGGCGCAATTCGAATGCTGGGATATTTCTGATCAGTAAATTTGTCGGACGCGATGACTCTTGGGACTTTCGCGTGTTGGGCCGTAAACGGCCGATGATGAGTTGGCAACAGGCACGAGAATGGGCGAGTTACGGGTTCGTAATCGGATCGCACACGCAGACTCATCGCGATCTCACAGCACTCTCACCGGCTGTGTTGAAACGTGAACTTGAAGACTCGAAACGTGAAATCGAAGATGGGGTGGGGAAAGAAGTAACCATGTTGTCATATCCCTTCGGGCGTCACAACCAGCGTGTCCGGGATGCGGTGCGCGATGCCGGGTACAACAGCGCGTATGGACTACTTCCAAAGGTGCGGGGACTGTTCGATGTCCCACGGCTCAACCTACATGCACTCATGACCATTGGCGAGCTACGACGCATTATGCGCGGGATGGCGCTTCCTGCGTGGCCATCGAAAGTCTTTGCCACACTGTCTGCCGGTAGCGCGACACTGGGTAATTGGCGGAGATCGACAATACAGTAAGGATCACCCGTAGCGACACGAGCTGTCGTGTCTAAGGATTGACGGAGACAAATGACTGCGACCTATCTTAAAGACCTCAAGGATCATGTTGGCCAAGCTGTCACAGTGCGCGGCTGGTTGTATCAGAAGCGTTCCAGCGGCAAGATCAAGTTCGCTGTCTTGCGCGACGGCACCGGATATCTGCAGGGTGTACTCGCTGCAGGTGAGTGCTCTGAAACGGGCATGGCTGCATTCGAGCAACTCACGCAGGAATCGTCATTCACGATGACGGGTATAGTGCGTGAAGAGAAGCGCGCTCCCGGCGGTTATGAAATGACCGTGAAGGATGTCGGGATCATCGCAGTAGCGGGCGAGTACCCGATCACACCCAAAGAACATGGCCCTGCATTCTTGATGGACAACCGCCACCTCTGGCTGCGGTCGTCGCGTCAGCATGCGGTGCTGCGTGTGCGCAATGAAATCATCATGGCGATTCGTCAGTTCTTCTACGAACGCGATTTCATCTGCATTGACACGCCGATCTTGACAGGCGCGATCGGAGAG
>JBKKDE010000165.1:0-3158 GCA_046708665.1 Candidatus Zixiibacteriota bacterium
CCCCCCCCAACTTCCCGCCCCCGAAAAACCCCCTGGGCCCCCGGCTTCCCCCCGCCGCGGACAGGCTGAAAGCCTGTCCAACAATAAATGAAAACGGCGGCCCAGAGCCGCCGCATCCCACCACAATAGCAATTGTCAGTGGCCCTTAATCAGACTGCGAGCAATCACGAGTCGCTGGATTTCTGAAGTCCCCTCGTACAGTTCAGTCACTCGGGCTTCGCGATACAGCCGTTCGACTTCGTACTCACGCAAGTACCCATAGCCACCAAGAATCTGCATGGCTTTGTGTGTCACGTATGTCGACATCTCCGATGCGACCAGCTTGGCCATTGCGGCCTGATCGGCGTAATCCAGTCCCTGGTCTTTGCGCCAGGCGGCGTCATAAACCAGCCAACGGGCCGACTCGATGCGGCAGTGCATGTCGGCCAGATGCGCCTGCACCATCTGAAACGAACTTATTGGCTGCCCGAACTGCTTGCGTTCGCGCGAATACTTCAGCGCAACTTCTAGTGCCCGTCGCGCAATCCCCAGTGCATGTGCTCCGACCGAAATTCTGCCGGAGTTCAGCGATTCCATCGCGATCTTAAACCCCTCACCCGACTTGCCGAGCAGGTTGGATTTCGGCACGCGCACATCTTGCAGAATCACCTCGGTCGTCGGAGACGCATGCAGCCCCATTTTCTCCTCGATGTGACCGACCGAGAATCCGGGCATGTCCTTGTGTACGATGAAGGCGCTGATGCCTCGCCAACCGCTTGATTTATCGGTCTTGGCCATCAGGATGATGTAGTCCGCAAAGGCGCCATTGGTCACAAAGATCTTGGTGCCGTTGATGACGAAGTGATCGCCGTCCTCGACAGCCGCGGTCTCGATGGCCGCGGCATCCGAGCCGGCATTGGGCTCTGACAACGAGAAAGATGCGTACTTGGTACCGGCCGCAACTGCCGGGAGATAGAACTTCTTTTGTTCTTCCGTACCGAACTTGAGGATGGGATGGGCAAACAGCGAGTTGTGCGCTCCGACCATCGTGCAGTGCGAAGCGCAACCGTGCCCCAATTCTTCAAGCGCGACGACGTAAGCCAGTGTGTCCAGACCCGTCCCGCCATACTGCTCTGGGACAACAATGCCGAGAAATCCAGCTTCGCCCATCTCGCGTGCAAGAGTGAAGTCGAGCTTGCCGCTTTCGTCAAACTCCGCCGCGCGCGGGATCAGCTTCTTCTTCGCAAACTCGCGGGCAACCTGACGGATCGCCTCGTGTGTCTCGGATAGAGAAAAGTCCATCGTCACTTGCCCTTAAACTGTGCCGGACGTTTTTCCAGAAATGCCGCGCAACCTTCGGTCTTGTCGTCGGTCGCGCAAATTACGCCGAACTGGGTCGCTTCATACTCAAGACCCGAGGCGAGGTCAACTTCGAGACCGTAGTTGATGCATCTTTTTGACGTTGAGATGGCTACCGGCCCCTTGGCGGCAATTTTGGTTGCCATTTCCTTCGCCTTATTCATTAGATCGGCGGCCGGATAGACTTCATCAATCAGCCCGATACGATGGGCTTCGGTGGGATTGATCATATCACCTGTCATGACCAACTGCTTCGCCTTGCCCTTGCCGACCAGACGTGGGAATCGCTGTGTGCCGCCATAACCGGGAATGATGCCCAGATTCACTTCGGGCTGCCCGAGACGGGCCGTATCGGCTGCCAACCGGATGTCGCAGGCGCAGGCCAGTTCGCAGCCGCCGCCCAAAGCGAAACCGTTAATAGCCGCTATGACAACAAGCCGTGACTGTTCCATCTGATTGAGGACTGCCTGTCCGCGCAGTGACTTGGCAATTCCGCCCGCGACATCGCACACTTTCAGTTCGCCGATATCCGCCCCCGCGACAAATGCCTTCTCGCCCGAGCCAGTCAGAATGACTACACGAACCGAATTGTCGGCCTCGAGTGCAGTGAAGGCCGCCCCAAGTTCGGCGATGACCTGATCGTTAAGAGCATTGAGCACCTGCGGACGGTTGATGGTCACGACCGCGACAGGTGCAGCGGATTCCACGAGGATTGTCTGATACTGTGTCATGTGAATTCGTCCCTATGCTTTCTGCTCGTACGTGTAAATTCCGCGTCCTGCCTTACGACCGTGGTATCCGGCTTCCACCAGACGACGCAATAGCGGCGGTGCCGCGTAATGCGAGTCCTTGAATTCCTGGAACATGATTTCCGCGATGTAGTAAGTCGTGTCGAGTCCGACGTAATCGAGCAACGTCAATGGTCCCATCGGATGCCCGCATCCGAGCACCATGCCCTGATCGATATCTTCCTTCGATGCAACACCGCGCTCGAGCAAACGCACTGCATCGAGGAGATAAGGGACTAAAAGGACATTAACGACAAAACCTGGTGTGTCCTTCGCTGTGACAACAGTCTTTCCTACCGATTCGGCATAGGCTTTCGCGGCCTGATACGTCTCTTCCGAAGTGTCGATGGCGCGCACGATCTCGACCAGCCTCATGAGCGGCACGGGATTGAAAAAGTGCATACCGCAGAACTTGTCGCGACGCTTCGTGACCGCCGACATGTCTCCGATGGGTAGGGAAGAGGTGTTGGATGCGAAGATTGTGTGTGGGCCGCAAATGCCGTCCAGTTCCTTGTAAATCTTGGTCTTCTCACCCATGTTTTCTACAATCGCTTCAATCACGATATCGCAATCTTTCAAATCCGCGAGACTCGTCGTGCCTTTGATTCGTCCCAGCGCGGCATCGCGATCTGTCGCCTGCATCTTGCCCTTCTCGACAAACTTCGCCAATGATCCTTCGATGCGCTTGTAGCCGCGATCGAAGAACTCCTTGGTCACTTCGCGCACGGTAACGTCATATCCGGCCTGCGCGGACACTTGCGCGATTCCGGAGCCCATTAGCCCGCACCCAATGACACCGACTTTCTTGATTGCCATGAGACCGCTCCTTTTCGTACAACACCAACCAAAATGCGAACTATTCTCTCATCTCTGAGGGCGGCCAAGATATGTGATTTTCAGGGCAAAAACGCGGGGATTTGGGAGCCGTCTGTCAATTGTGGTGCAGGCGTCCTCGCCTGCAAAATAGGGTCGGATTGTACTCTACTTCTTCTTTCTCGTATCCACCGGCCCATCGCGCCGCACTTCGATAGT
>JBKKDE010000166.1:0-3156 GCA_046708665.1 Candidatus Zixiibacteriota bacterium
GGGCACCATGAGCATAGATGAATCTATTGCACTTCTGGAGCGCACGCCTGGCATTCTGAAAGTGTGGATGGAGGGTCTGAACGAGGAATGTGTCACATGGAGAGTCGGACCTGATGCATTCTCGCCATTCGATGTTATCGGACATCTGATCCACGGTGAACGCACCGATTGGATCCCGCGGCTGCGGATCATCCTCGAGCACGGCCCTGCCAAACCATTCGAACCATTTGATCGCTTCGCGATGTACGAGTTGAGCAAAGGGAGAACGCTTTCGTCACTGCTGGACGAGTTCGCGCAATTGCGCGGGGCCAATCTCAAAGTGCTTCACTCGCTCAAACTCTCGGATGCAGATTTAAAGCGCGAGGGCCTACATCCCGCGTTGGGCCGTGTCACGATGTCGCAGCTTTTGGCAACATGGGTTGTCCATGATCTCAATCACATTGATCAGATCGCCAGGACCATGGCACATCGCTATCGCGAGGATGTCGGACCGTGGCATGCGTACTTGGGAGTTTTGTCGCGAGTATGAATTTGTGGATCGCTGCCGATGATTGAAGCACGCTACCTCATACATCTCGACTTGTGAATTCACTCGCCAGAACCGCGTACACTTCGCAGTCAGCCGGCTGATCCCACTTGACCATGTGTTGCCGCAACGTCCCTTCGTGCTTCATACCGGCTTTCTGCATGACACGTCCCGACGCCGGATTGTGCGCGAAGTGCTCGGCCCAGATTCGATTGATGCCACGTGAGAAACCATAGGTGAGAACAACCTTCAATGCCTCGGTTGCGAATCCCTGACCCCAGTAGTCTTTGCCGATCCAGTACCCGACTTCGGCGCGTCGATGCTTGGGATGAATCTCCAACCCGATCGCGCCAATCAACAACCCACTTTCACGCATGGTGATGGCAAAACGGGCACTCGCGCCGGCGGCGAATGACCCGGCGTGAGTCAGAATCCAGCGTTCGGCCTCGCCGTCGGGATAGGGATGCGGGACGAGCGATGTGGTCGCGGCAATTTCACGATCACCGGCGAGCTGCGTCACTCGCGGAGCATCGCTGAGAGTAAATGCACGCAAAAGGAGACGTTCGGTTTCGAGAACTGGAATCAAACGCTCGATGGTCTGAATATTGATGACCATGGGATCAGTTCACTGACCTGAACCGCTCGAGCCGTATCCATTTGTCGAAAATTGAAACTCCGGCACACCCATCTGCCAGAAAAGAAACGCCCACTTGTCGGCCAGACTCTCTTGATACTGTTCTTTGGTCGATCCGATCCCGTGTCCGGCCTGGTAGTCGACACGGAACAGAATCGGCCGTGACGACGCGTTCGCGGCTTGAAGCCGTGCGCACATCTTGCCCGACATCCATGGCTCAACGCGCGGATCATTGATGCCATGCGCCAGGAGCACGGCCGGATACTTGGTGCCGTCGACGACATGATGATAGGAGCTCATCTCGAGCAGTCCGTGGAATTCGTCTTCTTTCTTCACAGTCCCGAATTCCTGAATGTTCGGCACGCCATTGGTGGTTGTCTCCATACGCACTGCATCGAGGCATCCGACATCGATCAACGCCGCAACGAAGAGATCGGGACGTTCGGTGATGGCGCGTCCGATGGTGATGCCGCCGGCGCTGCCGCCCTGACCGGCCAGTTTCGCCGGTGATGTGTAGCCCTTCGCGATCAGATACTCAGCGCAGGCGATGAAATCCTTCCATGTATTCTTCTTGTTCACTTTTTGTCCACCAAGATGCCACTCCTGACCATAAGCGCCGCCGCCGCGAATGTGCGCGATCGCGAGGATTCCCCCGCGTTCGAGCCAGGCGAGACGCTGCGGATCGAAGTAGGCGCTGCTCGCGGAACCGTAGGACCCATAACCCGACAGCAACGTTGGGTTTGAGCCGTCCATCTTGATTCCGGACTTGTGCATGATCGACAGCGGCACCATGACACCATCATGGCTCGGCACTTCGATCTCAAATGCTTCATATCCGGAGACTTCATCGTACTTGCCGATCGGATTCAGCCCGGTTTCCGTAAAGGTGTTTGCCTTCGGGTCGTACTCGTAAATACCGCTGCGTTTGGTCCACGACGTAGTCGTGATGAACAAACCATCAAGATTGCCAGATGCCGACGTAATCCCGCCCGACGGCGCGCCACCGGGATATTCCATCAGCGTTGGCGTCGCGCTCTCGTAATCGACACGCACCAACTGGTTCATGCCGCCCGACAATGTCGAGACATAGAGCGCATCTTTGGTCGCGGTGACACCACGAACAACGGCTTTCATCGGCGGGACAACTTCGGTGGCATTGGCAAACTTCGGTGAATCCAAATCAGTCCGCACGACGCGGAAGCGTGAGGCGTTACGCGAGGTGCACAAATACATCTGGTCGCCATGGATCGCATAACCGGTCACCGAATCGGCAACGTCGCACACCAACTTCCACGGCGTATTCGACGTTGCGATTGTCGAGAGCGGAGCGGCATAGAGGGTCAATTGATTGGCGTCGCCATGCTTGATCTGACCGACAACGTGGTCGGAGCCATCAGGCAAGACAATTCCTGGAAAGTCTTCTTCGGACATTATCACGCCCGGCCAGAGATCCATCGCGAAGACAGCCGGATCCGTATCGGGGTCGGTCCCGAGTTTGTGCAAGAACGCGCTGGTGCGTTTGTAACCCTCGGTCGGCGGTGCTTCGGGCGGAAGTTGACGTCGGCGCGAGTAGAAGAACCCGCTGGCATCGGGCAACCACTGCGGATACGTGTACGCGGTCTCCATCCGGTCGATCACATCACTCAAGTCCTTGCCAGACGCCACATCCAAGACATGTAGCACTTCCTGCTCCGAACCAGATGCCGCCAATCCGTATGCGACATATCGGCCATCGGGTGATGGCTCGGCAAACCCGATGGAGTAGTGCCCGCCGCCGTGCGGGGTTATTGTCGACGGATCAATGAGCAGACGTTCCTCACCAGCCAATCCGACGCGTGTGTAGAGCTTGGCGAGGTTGTCGTCGACAGTGCGTTTGTAATAGAAAAGACGGCCATTGGGAATCCGACGGATTCCGGAAATGCTGTAAGGACGTCCCGCATCCAACTCCTTGATGCGTTGGAGCAGTGCATCGCGTCCGGGGATTGTCTTGAGAATG
>JBKKDE010000167.1:0-3036 GCA_046708665.1 Candidatus Zixiibacteriota bacterium
TTCGGTGATGGGTTATGGCCGATTCGGCTGATGCAGGCATTCGTCGGTGGGATCACAGCCGGGTTGACGTTTCTCATTCGAACGAAGGCGTTTGGGCGCACAGTCGGGATGGTCGCGGGATTGATCACGGCGTTCTACGGAACGTTCATTTATTACGAAACCGAGCTCCTGATAGAAGTCATTGCTGTACCTCTTGGGCTGTGGGCGGTCTATCTCTCTATTGATGAGGCATCGGCTACGTCGCCACGGTTGGCGCGCTGGCTTGGCATCGGAGTCGTTGTCGGGCTTTTCGCAATCGCGCGACCGAACATCCTGTTGGTGATTCCTGCCTTCTGGTGGTGGGCATGGCCCTCAGCGGCTACGGGCCCTCATTCGGGTTTGCTCGGACGGTTGAAGTCGCCGCTGGTTTTGACGCTTGGGGTCATGCTTCCCATCATCCCAGTCACCGTGCGCAATTATGTCGTCGCCCAAGATGCGGTTCTCATCTCGTACCAGGGCGGCGTGAATCTGTGGTTAGGCAACAATCCGCAGGCCGACGGTCTCACCATGCAGATGCCTGAAGTCACACTCGATGAGTCTGTCGAGTGGGATGAATTTGTGCAGACGACCGACTCGACCGCCTCGGCTCTCGCGGGACGAACGCTGCGCTCATCCGAGGTGTCATCGTTTTGGACAGGTCGTGCACTCAACTGGATGGTCGAGAATCCGGGGGCTGCTGTGTCGGGATGGTTGAAGAAGACAGGGTACTTCTTGGGCGGCTTCGAGGTCTCGGATCAGACCGATATCTACGCATTCTCGAATTTCTCGTCGCTGCTCAACCTTCTCATCAGCCGGCCGTTGGTGTACATCCCCTTTGGGATCATTGCTCCCCTCGGTTTGCTGGGATTAACTCTCGCTTGGCGACGATCCGTCCAAACGCGGCCGCTTGTCGGGTTTGTGGTGCTGTATGCTCTCACCGTTGTCCTATTCCTGGCGACCGCTCGACACCGACTGCCAGTCGTGCCGATCTTCGTCGTCTGTGCGGCGGCGGCGATCGTGCAATTTGTGCGCGTGTTTTCGTCCCGCGGATTTACCGTCATCGCCCTCCCGCTGGTCGTGATGATTGCTCTGCTGGTTGCTTTGAATCAACGCACAGTCGAAACGGAAATGAGCAATCCCGCATTCCTGCACTACCAGTTGGCACTCTCGCATGAACGCAAAGGCGATTATGAGGGCGCCTCGATAGAGTATGAAGAGGCGTTGCGGATCGAGCCAAACCATCTGGCGTCGCGTAAGAATCTTGCCTACGCGCTTGTGCGAATGGGTGCGTATGACTCGGCTGTCGCGCTGTCGTTCGCTTACTTGCGCCTCCGGCGGGAGGACGCCGAGGCGTATAACAATATCGGATTGGCGTATCTTGGCCTGGGCGACACGGCGCGGGCCGAGGGGTCATTTCGCACTGCATTGCGATACAACCCCAAATTGCCTCAGCCAAATCTGAATCTGGGCGACATTGCATCCGCGCGAAGTGACAGGGGCGGAGCGGTCGGATATTATCGGAGTGCAATCGAAGCGGATTCGACCTTTGCGGCGGCCTACAGCAAGCTTGCGATCATCTATGCGGGAACAAGCAACAACGAAGAAGCCGAGTCGTTACTGAGGACTGGGCTCCGGCATTCCCCTGACCATCCGATCCTTCAAGCCAACCTGGGGTCTCTGTTGCTGCGATTGGAACGTACGGAAGAATCGCTGCCCCACTTGGAACGCGCTGTCCATTGGCAGCCACATCTGACTGCGATTCGCATTAATCTGGCAGTCGCCTACCTTAAACTGCAGAGACTCAACGCCGCGCAGGAACAAATCCGTCAAGTGCTTGCCTTGGATCCTGCGAACGAAACTGCGAAGATGCTGACGGAGCAATTGGAGTCTTTGGGCGGAAACCTTTGATCCGATTTAGTACTTCTGCCGCCGCTCGATCATGTAATTGGATCCCGGCAGAGTTTTCGTATAGCGCTTGAGATCGGCGACCATGTGTGAGATTTCTCCGACATGGTCGAAGGTGTCTCCGTTGTTGATGGCAACTGCTATCGAGAGTGTCAGGAGGCCGTACGTCTCGGAGCTACCACGGCGTGATTTTGAAATGATGTAGCCATTCTTGCGATCGCGGGGCTCATAGCAAAGCGCAACTTCGGCGTCGAATCGTTGGATGACAGATTCACATACGGTCGAGACTGTGTCGGGAGTGATCACGAACACGAAATCATCGCCTCCGATGTGACCAACGAAACCCTCGGGCTGATGATCATAGACCGTCTCGCGTATGATCCGTGCAACCAACTTGATGACTTTGTCGCCATAGAAGTAGCCGTAGTAATCGTTGTAGGCCTTGAAGTCATCAAGATCGGCATAGCAGACGGCAAAGTGGTCGTGGCGTTCGATGCGTTCGGCGATTACACGCTCGATGGTGGTTGGTCCGGGCAGACGGCTCGACGGATTAACATCCAGGTCGCGCCAGCTTCGTCGGATCGCCAATCCAAGACGCGCCGCCGCAGTCTGATCATCCATTCCGCCGATGAGCAGATCGTCGATGTCAGAATCGAGAACGGCAATGGCCGCTTGGCGATCGGCATGCGGCAACCACAAGACAACAGGGACCGCGGTCAGTGCTGGGATTCGCTTAGCCCCTAACGCCAATGCTAATGCGCCATCGGTCGAGCCGCTGACAGGAACGACGACAACATCCAGCAATGTCTGGAGTGTTAACTCGGAGAGCTGTTGAAGCTCCTTGAAAGGAACCAACTGCGGTTTGTAGGGTGCCAGCGCCTTCTCGAGGGCTTCTTCCCAACCCGGCGTTCCATTCTGCATGAAAGCGCAGATCATTGTTTTGACCCGCCCTCTGGGTCCCGAACGTAGATTCCCAAGTCGACCCCATCTCCCCAAACGAGTGCCCAACATGCCCTATCTTGTTCTGTCGGTCGTATCGGGTGGGTTAGTTACCCATTTCTGCATCTTCCCCTGACCCCTGGGGCATTCTCGCAACAAACAGAACCACAATCA
>JBKKDE010000168.1:0-4910 GCA_046708665.1 Candidatus Zixiibacteriota bacterium
TTTGGGGGGCCCGGCGCCCTCGCCGCATTTTTCTCAATCCGGCAGAATCCAGGTGCCGTCTTGCTGGCGTAATGCCGCCTCAGCTTTTTCAATCGATGTGATCAGCACTTTCTTGCCGCCGCCATCGATGAACTGGATGGCCGCTTCGATCTTCGGCCCCATGCTGCCATCGGGGAAGTGGCCCTCGGCCAAATACTGACGCGCTTCACTGACGCTAATCTGTGACAGTGTCTGTTGATTCGGTTTTCCGAAGTTGATCGCCACGCGGTCGACCGCAGTCAGAATCAGGAGCATCTCAGCGCCTATGGCGTGGCCGAGAACTGCGGATGCGCGGTCTTTATCGACGACGACATCGACACCTTCGTAGGTGCCGTCGTCCTCGACGTAGATCGGGATCCCGCCACCTCCTGCTGCAATCGCAATGACACCGTCTTCGACAATGGCGCGAATGACTTCGCCTTCAACGATGAGCTTGGGCATGGGTGATCCGACGACACGTCGCCAGCCACGGTCACCATCCTGCTTCACGGTCCAGTTGCGTTCCTTGGCGAATCTCTTCGCGTCCTCTTCGGTATAGAACTGGCCGATAAACTTGGTCGGGTTGGTCATCGCGGGATCGTTGCGGTCGACGACGACCTGGGTCACGATTGTCGCCACCGACCGTTCTATTCCCTCGCGCTTCAGCCGATTCTGCAACGACTGCGCGATCATATAGCCGATGCCGCCTTCTGTATCGGCTACGCAAATGCCAATGGGCAATACCGGAGTCCGGTCGCGCGCCAGCTCGACTCGCAACATGGCATTGCCGACCTGGGGGCCATTGCCGTGGGTGATCGCGATATTGTAGCCGGCCTTCACCAACGGCAGAATCGCGGAGAGCGACTCGCGGGTCAGGCGGAATTGATTGGCGATGGTATCGGGCATGTCCGTGCGGGAAATGGCATTTCCCCCAAGGGCGACCACGGCTGTTTTGGCATGGCTTAGCATGGGTGTCTCATCTCGAAGCGGGTAAGATAATGCCTGTGGAGGAAAAAGACAGCGGGACTGCGGTCACTTGCCTTGGCTAGAAGCGTCGCGACTGCCAAGCCGTCTCGGGTTTCTTAGCGAAGAGTGCGGCAATCACACCTACGAGAAACCCACCGATATGGGCCATGTAGGCCACGCCGCCTGACGCCTCAGTCCCTGTGGAGAGGAAGGCAAAGAGCAACTGCATGACAAACCAGATGCCGAGGACAACCAGCGCCGGGATCCAGATCATGCGGATGAAGAATCCGAGTGTGACCGCTGTCATCACACGGGCTTTCGGCCATTTGACAGCATACAGACCAAGCACGCCGGAAATCGCGCCGGATGCTCCCACCATGGGGATCTGCGAGTTTGGAGCTGTCAGGACAAAGAGCGCCACGGCGCCAACACCGGCGAGGAGATAGAAGAGAACGAACCAGACATGTCCGAGAAGGTCTTCGACGTTATTTCCGAAGACCCAGAGAAAGAGCATGTTGCCAATCAGATGCATCCAGCCGCCATGGAGGAACATGCTCGTGAACATGGTCCCGATAGTCGGAAAGTATGCCTGTGGGGTGAGTTCAACGCCTTGAGTCAGCTCAATCGGAATGAAACCGAACTGCATCACGACGCGTTGGCCCTGGTCGGGCTGAATGAATTCATACAGGTAGGCGAGCAGATTGATCACGATCAGAGCGATCGTGAGAATCGGCGTGCGGTGAGTCGGGTTGTCGTCTTTTAGCGGAAACATTTGAGTCTATCGCGCTATGGTTATGGCGCGTTCCAAGCGTGTCTCGTTGCCACAAGCGTCGCGGGCAACGATGACAAAGGTATGGTTGCCGGGATTAAGATTCCAGCGTGGACGCCCCTTGGCTTGGCGAAGGTCGGGGTCGAATTCGACCGGAACCCACTGGCCATCGATCGTGAGCTGAAGGTCCTCATCGGAGCCGATGCCTGCAAGACTGTCGGACAGTTCGAACCGAATTGTTGGACGTGTGTCGCGGACGGTCGCTCCCTTCCCAGGGATGACATTCGAAAGGACGGGGCCCTTTTGATCAGCGAGAATTGCGAACGCCCCGGCGGACTTGATTGTAGCCCGCAGCGCGGACCAATCTGATTCGCGCTCCTTCCCTTCCAGCGACCAACTGCCGTTGCGGTTGCGATATATCCCGAGCTTCTCCGGCGCGATTTTGGTTTTTGGAATCGCGATGTTCAGTTTCAGGTCGCGTGCGAATGGGATTAGCCGCGGGGCGAGAGTGTAGAGCGGTGTCAACGCGCCAGCAGCACTTCCGTCACCGCGTCTCAGAGTGTACGCTCCCGGCACATACAAGTCGCCCGCCGCAAAGGTTACAGTTGCTTGTCCATCTTCGCTGGTGACGAGTCCGCCATCCCGGCTGCTCACGGGCTTCCACCCCAATACTGCGGGAGTTCGGGACGCATCGGCACGGCTGCGTATCCAGAGCACATCAGAGCCAGTTGTAGCGGGGAGCCATGCTTGCCATCCATCGGTACCGCGCACCCAATGGCGGATCGTCTGTGCCCCCTCGGGATCAATGGCAGCATCGGGCGGAGTGGATTTGGTCGAGGCGATCGAGAGAACTGCGCCACCCCAAGTCAGAGTGCCGGTAAGATTGCTCGACTCCGACGCGATCGGCCCGCGCTTGGGCAAACTGTCGACGATGAGCGAGAACTCTGTCGACTTGATATTGCCGGCGAAGTCTTCGACGTCAATCCGGATCGCATTCTTTCCTGGGTTTAGCGACGTGGGCACGCGGAGTAGTCCATCCCGCGCGAAACCGTGGTAATGCCAGAGTGAGTTTCGTTCACGGCGGTAGAGCCGCACGGCGCGTGGAGATAGCCCCCCATCGGGGTCGAAGTGGCGTTCGATTTCAATCTGACGGGTGTCGTCGTAGTTGATCGAATCGTAGCGTACTTCTCCGACGGTTGTGCCATTGACAATCAATCGGTGCAGATAGGCTGACATTGTCCAGCGTGGGGCGTCGATGTGATCATCGGCCAACACTGAAATCCCGACAGTCCCGCTCACTCGCGGTGATGATGCTAGTGTCCCCTTCTGAACGCTAAACGTCTTGGGTAAGAACGACCCGTCGACCGTCGATGGAGGTGTGTCGAGATCATCGGGTTGCACGGGCGTGACGGTAACCGAATACACCGACGGTTTAATCGCATCGGGCTTGGCATAGAATGCCAGCGGATTGAGCGGCTTGTTGTCCCTGGTGCGAATCTCGAAGTGCAGGTGAGGCGGTCCGGCACCGGTCTGGCCCGATTTGCCGATGACTTCGCCCCGGGCTATCGGAATCTGGCGGGCCTCGGGAAAGAGATTTTGTTGGTAGCGACGTGACTTGTATTGCTCGTCCTCGACATACTTCTGAATTTTCTCCGACAGTTCGGAGAGGTGCCCGTATACAGCCATGCGGCCATCGGTCATCTGGATGTAGACGGCCTTACCGTAGCCCCAGTACGAAACTGAGACGCGTCCAACCCACCCGGAGTCTGCCGCCCGGACGGAAAATCCTTCCTGGCTATTGGTCGAAAGATCAATGCCGCCGTGGTAGTGGCGGGTACGAAAGTCGCAGAACCCTGCAGAGAGATTTGTCTGCCCCTGAATCGGCCAAACATACTGGCCGGGGACTTCCTGGGCGCAGATCGAGACCCATGGCAAGGCCAAGCCCAAGACTGACATGATGAAAAGACGCAAGCCCATCCCCACCTGACCATAGATTAGCCAGTACCGCCTGTCAATGAAATCCAACGATTGCCAGGGTGACTCCTCTGTTAGCGTTTACTCCACTGGAGTATCGGTGCGGGTCGGCCCTTGGGCCGACCGTAACTTTAGGTCAGCCCAAGGGCTGACCCTCGCTCGAACTAAGCCACTACCCGGAGCTCTGGGTTCCGGAAATGTTAATGACGTTCAAGGGGATATCAGTTATACTGAGGGTCTTGGCCGCTTGGGGATTAATGTCCCGGGCCGATACAGTCATAAACAACCGTCCCTTTGGACGGCAGGTCCAACATTCAAGGAGATAGAGTCTCATGGTTATGGAGCAAATGCGTCAAGGCACCAAACCGGTGCTTTGGATCATCATTGCAGCGTTCGTCGGCACGATCATCTTCGCTTGGGGCATGGACTTTACCGCTCCGGACACTGCCCGCGGTGTTGTCGGAAGTGTCAACGGCAAAGATCTGCGGTTGGACGACTACTCATTCCTCTATCAGAACGCGCTCGCGCAGCAACAGCAGCAACGCGGCGATGTGAGCGAAGACGATGCGGCGCGCATCCGCGAAGAGGTGTTCGACCAGATGGTCGGGAGCCAGATCATGCAGCAGACAACCGAAAAGGTCGGCCTGCAGGTGACCAATCTCGAGTTGGCCGAGCATCTGCGGCGCTTCCCGCCGCAGGAGATTCGTACGCTCGATCTGTTCGTCACCAACGGCCAGTTTGATTACAACAAGTACCTTGCCGCCTACCAGAATCCCGACCCCTCGCTGTGGCTGCAGATTGAGGCGCTGGTGCGGCCGCGCGTGCTGCAGCAGAAACTTTACGAGTATGTGACCACGACCACGGTCATGGACGATTCCGAAGTGAAGATGTTGTATGAGGCGGCCGGTGAAAAAGTCAGGGTACGCTATGTCATCGTGCAGTCGGCGACATACCTCGATTCCGTCCCCGCCGTCGATTCTGTGAGCGCCGCGGAGTGGTACAAGGCGCACATGGAAGAGTTCAAGCATGGGGAACGCGCCCGCATCAAGTATGTCCAGTTCGACAAGAAGGCCTCGACGGAAGACACCGCCGAAGTGCAACGCGAGGCCGAGCAGATCGCCCAGCAGGCGCGCTCCGGAGTTGACTTTACATCGTTGGTGCAGCAGTACTCGGAAGACAACAC
>JBKKDE010000169.1:0-5856 GCA_046708665.1 Candidatus Zixiibacteriota bacterium
GTCCAGATCGTTCCCGTATCCGCGATCGACTGGGCCGAAGCTGAAGATGACTATGTCAAATTGCACGTCGGCAAGACTGAGCATGTGATCCGAAAGACACTCTCCGCATTCGAATCGGAGTTAGACCCAAAACAATTCATCCGCATCCATCGTTCGCATCTCGTCAATGCCAGCCGCATCAAAGAATTGCGTCCACACGGCCAGGGGGAATACACGATCGTCCTTGCCGACGGCACGCAGCTAAAGCTCTCGCGGTCATACAAAGACCGCGTTGCAGCCCTCCTGCCATAAGACTCCACCCTGCGATTACGTCGGTTTGCCGCATCAGATCAGCAATTTGCCGCATGCCGGTATCTAAGATGTGACGCGGTAACGTCTTTCCTCTCAGACCAAAGGAGGAAGACATGACATCACAGCAACTGATTACGACGACTCTCACGACTATTCTGCTCCTCGCACCGTTCGCCGATTCTGAGGCGGCGGTGACGTGGACCCGGGTCCTTGCGACTCCGGAGACATCCAGCAATGGCGACTCTCGCAGTGTCAACTTCATCGACTATGACAACGATGGGTGGTTGGATCTCATGATCACCAACGGCCCTGCACCTCCGGGCGATGTCGATTTTCTATTCCACAACAATGGGGATGGGACATTTACACGGGTTGTCGGTGACACGATTGGTACCGTTTCCGCCGCCTCGGATGGCGCATCATGGGGTGATGCCGACAACGATGGCGACCTTGACTGTTTCGTCGCGACCTGGTACGGCCAGATGGATCTGTACTACACGAACAACGGCGACGGAAGCTTCTCACGTGTTACCGGCGCGCACCCTGCACTCGACGTCGGACACGGCGAAGCAGGAAGCTGGGCAGACTATAACGAAGACGGTTACTTGGACTTGTTTGTCGCCAACAGCGCGGGAGCGCTGAGAAATTTTCTGTACCGCAATAACGGGAACGGCACGTTCACCAAAATCACTACAGGCACAATTGTCACCGATACACATCGGTCACGTGTCGGCGCGTGGGCGGATTATGACAACGATGGCGACATGGATGTGTTCAATCCCAATTAGAATAACGGACACAACTCCCTCTATCAGAATCAGGGCAACGGTACATTCGTACGCATCGTCACCGGCCCGCATGTCAATGACGGCGGCGACTCCTACGGCGCGAGCTGGGGGGACTACGACAACGATCTCGATCTGGATCTCTTCGTCGCGAACGCCAGCGACCAGCACGATTTTCTCTACACCAACAACGGCGATGGCACGTTTACGAAAGTGACGACCGGACCAGTGGTTAACAACTTTGGGTATGGCATCGGCAGCGCGTTTGAAGATGTCGACAACGACGGCGATCTTGATCTGTTTGTCGCCAACGGGTTCGGCCCCGGTCTCGACTCGAACTTCCTCTATTACAACAATGGCGATGGCACCTTCACAGAGGAAACTGTCGGCGCGATTGTTACCGAGCCGGGATACTCGTATGGCTGCGCATTTGGCGATATCGACAAAGACGGCGACCTGGACCTTGCTGTCGCCAAGTGCTTTGGCGCAGTCGAGGACGATGCCATCTGGAAGAATGATGGCAATTCAAATGGCTGGCTGCGTGTGCAACTGACCGGACAGAAAAGTAATCGTGACGGCATCGGGGCACGTGTCTACATACTGGCTACGATCGGCGGACCCCCGAGATGGCAGATGCGCGAGATCACCAGCCAATCCGGGTATGCGGGCCAAAGCGATATGGCGGCGCGATTCGGTCTGGGAGATGCGACAGATGTCGACTCAATGCGTATCGTGTGGCCATCGGGAGTGATCGAAGAGCGCACGGATGTTGCGATCAACCAGAGCATCACGATCCTCGAGTGCACTTCCAGTGATACAGACTCAGACGGTGTCGGTGACTTGTGCGACAATTGCCCATCGACTTCGAATCCCGATCAGGCCGATGCCGACTCAAACGGCATTGGCGATCTCTGCCAGTGTGGCTGCAATTGCCACGGCGATCCCGTGTGCGATGCAGTGATCAATGACGTGGTCGACGTTGTGCAGACAATCGGCGTTGCCTTTCGCGGGAATCCTGCTCTGACCGATACCAATCCGTTTTGTCCGTTCGAGCGGACGGATGTCAATTGCACGAGTTCAACGGACGTAATTGATGTCGTGAAGGTCGTTGGTGTGGCATTTCGTGGACTTAATCCAGTTGCTGAATACTGTTCCCCATGTCCATAGCCGAGCAGTATTTGCGGACGTGGACACCCGCCCGCACTTGACAGCAGCTCTTCGACATTGTGATAACGCCCCTGACGCACTATCTTAGTGTGTCGGGGGCATTCGCATTGGAGACAGCGATGAAGTCCTTTCCGGTTCGACTTCCAAAGTTTTTCATCCTGATCTTTCTGGCAACAGGCACATTCGCAAGTTCTGCAATTGCGCGCGCAGGAGCGCATGATTCGCAGGTGATCCTGTATGATTCGGTCACGATTGATTCACGGAGTTTTCCGCCGGGACATCCTGACTGTAGCGTAGGCGTGTTCATTTCCAATCGTTCTCCCCTGAACAGCATAGTGCTGCCATTTGAATTTCGGTCTCTAACACCTGGAAGCTACATTAGTGCCTCCTTGGGGATTGGGTTCCCGCAGGAGAGTAGACTTCGAACGAGCGCACTCGGCGAGTTGACGAGTCCAGACGAGTGCCCCGGAACAAGACGTCTCCTGAAATTGTATCCGACTCAATCCTCGGTTTCATGTGCGGGCCTGACCGGTATGGGTTATAGCAACGCCGCCGCGAGCATTGATTATAGCAGTCCCGATGCTGTCATGTACGTTACCCAGTGCGTGAATCCCGCCTATATGGCAGACTCAGCAGTTCTCAAACCAGGAGCGGACACGACTCCGTCCGCGCACCTCGTTTTTGGGGTAACATCCGTCGTAGGGTCCTTTCTAATCGACACCGCGTGCGTTCTACCGGCGAATCGGTTGCTGTTCGCGGACTCCTACGACTTTCCTTCGACACCGGACTTCCGCCCAGCAATCATCAATATCGAATGCGGCCCCTGCCGTTGTCATGCTGATCCCTGGTGCGATGGTGTGACAGATGTCGTGTATGTGATTATGACGATTGCTCGAGCTATCCGTGGCCATTCGCTCCCGTGTACGCCCTATGTTGTCGGTGGCGATGTGTCACTAGATGGCCCAACGGACATCAACTGCTCTGGAACAACGGACATCACGGATGTCGTTAAGGTCGTAGGTGTGGCATTTCGGGGGGAGAATACAGCCGTTGAGTATTGTAATCCCTGTGACTAACGCCGGCCATTTCGACAATACGATCTGAATTCAGTCCTGTCAGCGGAACGGAAGCTCGTTCCGCCTGGCTGATCTCCTAGAATTTCTTACACGGACTACAGAATACGTCCGACGGCGCTACGGCACGAAATACAACTTCGATAATGAGAACTACATCGATAGTGTTGGAATAGCCGTCGCAATTGACATCTGAATCGGCCAACGGACAACCTGCGGTCTTTGCCTCTGCTTGACCGCGATAGGCAGAGTTGACCACTCTTATGATATCGACCACATCCCAGAATCCATCGCACACTGGATCGGCCGCACAGGGGCAGGCGCATTCGTAGGCAGTCTTCCACACGTTGTACTCGTAACCAATACCGAATTTGTAGACCACCCCATTGGCCGTCTGGGGTGTCATGCTACCGACGCCCATGAGCGGTTGGCCAAATGTGGCGACGATACGTGCGGGGGCAACGGTGCTGGAATTGGCTGAAGAAACTCTCTTATTACTGGCGGATGGTTTCGCTACAAGACTGGAACCTTGAAACTCGGATCCATCCATTCGGATCGAACCAAGCACCTGCCCGGCCACAAGCACAGTGGCAAACACCGCAGCAATCAGTATATTACTCAAACTCGATGCTTTCATCCCATCTCCCGGATCATGCCATCAACGCTGCTGTCCATTTGGCGACGCGCCACTACACGCCTACGACTATCCTCGACGCCTGGACCTCTTGGTCGCAGGCGAACTTCCAATGCTCAGTTCGAGCCTGCTGTCACAACCGTCCCATAGGCGCTCGGATAGTACGTCGCCGTGATTGAGGCGTTACGAATGGACTGAGTGCTCCCGACAGTCAGATTCCGGGCTTCAAGTCGGAATACATATTGTCCCGCAGTCAGCTTTCGGAACGTGCGGTTGATTGAAATCGGCATCCACGCAGTCTCGTTGTATTGCAACTTCGAGAATCCGGCGCGTTGAGTGTTGCCTGGCGTGATCCCGCCACTCGATCCTTCGTCGATTTCGTACTCGAAGTAATTCGGCGTGCTGCAATCCGAGCAGTTGGCGTTCTCAACATCACTCTCAAAGCGGGCTTCGCCAGTCGCGAGAACATTGATATAGCCGGGGCTTGGGACGGTGACCGTGCACACGACAATATTGACGGAAGTGGCAATTGAAGTTAGATCAACCACTCCGGAGATCAGATTACGGGCTAGACCCGGTTCGTCAAGAAGCTCTTGGGACGAGATGGCGTTATCTGGCAATTGCACCGACAAGTCACCGATTTCATCCGGCGAGAAGACGATCGAACCCGTGCTATTCTTGGCAATCGCTCCCACGCCCTCCACATTCAATGCTCCGGTGATTGTACCCCCGGTGGCCCCGTCGACCGAACCGGTCCGATAGGAGTACGCTACGCTTCCGATTTTCCCGCGGGGTTCGTATGGCTCGGAATTTTCAGCGAGTTGAATCTCGAGCCAGCGGTCCGGCCCACCAAACACCGAATCCGGCACCGGAGCAGAGAGTCCAAGAAACGTGTTGAACAGGCCGTTTTCGGTTTGTAAAGTCTGCGTCTCCGTCCACAACTCTGTCCCTCCGACGCCGGCGTCGAATATTCGGAAGATCAGATCGTAAGTTCCATCGGGAACGACATACTCAACCGAATCCAGCAGAATGCCTTGGAAATTGAGACGTTTGGGGATTTCAGCTACGGCTTCGGAAACCTGTCCCAAAACCGTAAGGGTTGCAACTGCAACAAGAAACCTGGCACGCATTTTGACTCTCCTCATTTGGTTCTGATTGCTTCGGTTCTTGAAATTGGTACTTCTGGTCCGAGAGGCACTCAGTACAGACTTGACAGGTCGTACGATCGACAGTCGAAAACTATCAGAGGACGAGACCTGAGTCAATCCCTATCTGGGTACGCGCAGCTTATCCTGCGAGCGCTTTGTAAGAATATCTACTAACGACACTTCCCGTGATTGAATGATCTGACGATTCTGATTAACTTGAGCGGGTGACAGACCCGACACACATCGGCCGTTTTGAAGTAGAGCAGGAGCTGGGTCGCGGCGCGATGGGTGTCGTGTACCGAGCAACTGATCCCCATCTTGGGCGCAAAGTTGCGATCAAGGTTTTGGCTCCCTCGCTCGCCAATGACGAGGAAATGCTGTCGCGCTTCATCTCTGAGGCCCGCCACGCATCCAACTTACACCATCCTAACATTGCCACGGTTTTTGAAGCCGGGCCATCGCCGGTGGGATGGTACGTTGCATTTGAGCTGGTTCAGGGCCAGACATTGCGCGACCTAATGGCCAACGCACCATTCGAGATCTCTCGACTCAACAACTTCATCCTCCAACTTTCCGAGGGCTTGTCCATCGCGCACAAGGCAGGGATTGTTCACCGCGACCTTAAGCCCGAAAACATCATTGTCACCCAGGACGATGTCTGCAAGATCACGGACTTCGGATTGGCGAAGAAACTCGGGGATCCTGGGAGAACCCGAGCCGGAACTATTGTCGGCACGGCCTACTACATGGCACCCGAG
>JBKKDE010000170.1:0-5610 GCA_046708665.1 Candidatus Zixiibacteriota bacterium
TGATTGTCTTCCTCGTCGGGGGAGTAGCCGGAGCATTAATTGATCGTGTATCGTCCGAGCGGGACCGACGTCCGATGCGGGACCGGTTCGAGAGAACAGTCGATGGTCCCGGCCAGCCGGGCCGAACGGACGAGTTCCCCCAGTTCTTTCGTGACTTGGACTTGACGAACTCGCAACGCGAGCAGATTCGAACAATCTTCGAGAAGCACCGTCCGACAATCGACTCACTGATGGATGATGCCATGCCGAAGATTCGCGCCTTGCGTGACAGCGCCGACACCGAAATCAGCGCACTGCTCACGCCGGGGCAACGCGAGAAATTCGAGAAACTGTCACCGCGATTCCGGTTCCCCATGGGTGAATTCCGGCGACCGTTAGATTCGGGAGACGGCGATGGGATGCGGCGTAGGCGCCCCGGGCCGCGGTAGCAGAGTTGTTGGCGGCAGCGATAATGGGAGCGTCGCGCTCCCGGACCAGACCTCCGCAGTTTACGAATCACTCCGCGCATCGTATAATGCGCTGTCATGCCAGCCAATCTGCCGCCGCAGTATCAGAAACTCGAAGAAGAGTACCGTCTGGAGAAAGACCAGGGACGGCGTCTCGAATTGTTGCAGGAGATGCTGCGTGAGATCCCCAAGCACAAAGGCACGAATCACCTTCAAGGGGAACTAAAGTCCAAGATCTCGAAGCTCAAGCAGCAGATGGGGGGCGGCGGAAAGACCGCAGTCGCCAAGCATTCGGCGCCCGATCACATCCCACGTGAGGGCGCCGGGCAGTTCGTTCTCTTCGGTCCGCCGAATTCCGGCAAGTCGAGCATCATCGGCGCACTGACAAAGGCGCATGTCGAGATAACCGATTGGCCGTTTGCTACGCGCAAGCCGGTTCCGGGCATGGCAAAATGGGAGAATGTCAGCCTGCAGTTAATCGATACACCGTCGATTGCGGAGGAGTATTGTGAGACGTATGTCTTCAACATTATCCGCACCTGCGATATCGCAGTCCTGGTGGTATCACTCGGCGACGATGACATTGTGGAACGATATGATTACGTGATCAACCGTGTGCATGAGGGAAAGGTGCGGCTTGAGGGATTGGTGGAGGTTGATCCGAAGTACCCGACTGCCATGCTGAAGAAGACTCTGATTGTCGCAACCGGCATGGACTTGCCCGATGCATCGACGCGCCTGGAGTTTCTGACTGATGCGGTTGGCACGAACGCGGAGATCATCACGGTTTCGAGCCCGAGCCGCGAGGGATTGGATCAGTTCCTGGCACGCTCTTTTGCACTGTTGGAATTGCACAGAGTTTACACAAAAGCACCCGGTAAACAACCGGACCTTGACGATCCGGTGTTGTTATCCCACGGGGCGACAGTCGCCGATGCCGCCCGCTCCATTCACAAGGATTTGGGGGAGAAGTTGCAGTTTGCCCGAATCTGGAGTACGGCCAAACCCACACTGGATGGGACTCGTGTCCCGACCGATCATATAGTAGAGGATGGCGACATCCTCGAATTTCATGTCTGATTGGGCTGGAACAGGAATTCCCAATCGACGTTGGACTAAATGGTTGGGCGGTACGACGTTGTTCACGGGCGAATTCGCCGTCGCCGAGGCCAAAACGATCTCAGGCGCGTGGCGTGACTCGTTATCGTCCAACAGCTTCTGAGTAGTCGCGTATGTGGGAAAATCGTCTTGCGAATCTTGAAGACGTGCTTTACTGTAAGAGACTTGTAGGTCGGGGGCAGTGGCAGTTTGCAGTTTAACCCAGAAAAGGCAGCATGATCTGATGAGCGAAGCTACAACAGCATCTATGTCAAAGCCGAAACGCGCCACCGGCGGCAAGACCTCCGGTACGGATTCGCTTTCGGTCGAGCAACTCCTGAATCTCTATCGCTGGATCTACACCTCGCGCCGTGTCGACGACATGGAGCGCAAGTTGAAGACCCAGTCACGCGTCTATTTCCAGATTTCCGGCGCTGGCCATGAGGCCGTTTTGGCGGCTCTCGGATTGGTGGCGCGTCCTGGAATCGACTGGTTCTATGGCTACTATCGCGACCGTGCGTTGGCGCTTTCGCTGGGTCTGTCGACTAAGGCGATGCTCTTGGATGCCGTCGGCGCCGCCGCAGGAACTTCCGGCGGACGCATGATGCCGTCGCATTGGTCGATGCCCAAAGCCAACTTCGTAAGCCGGTCGTCGTGCACCGGCACACAATTTCTGCAGGCGGCCGGTTGCGCGCAGGCGTCGCGATATCTGCGCCACAATGCCGAAGCGGCCAAGCTGGTCCCGGCTTTTCATGAGGAAGAATTTGTCTACGTTTCGAGTGGCGATGGCACCACATCTCAGGGCGAATTTTTTGAGTCCGTGAATGCGGCCTGCCTCGAAACGAAATTTGGCCAGCTCGGCGTGCTGTTTCTTATTGAAGACAACAACTACGCCATCTCAGTCCCGAAAGTGCAGCAGACTGCCGGCGGCTCGGCCTCACACCTTTTCCGTGGATTCGAAGAGCGTGGTCTTTTGGAGATTGTCGAAGTCGACGGCACCGATCCGATCGCCTGCTACAATGTCTTCAAGGGGCTTGAGCATCGTCTGCGTGTCGAACACAAGCCGTGCATGGTGCATGCGCATGTAATTCGCCCGTACTCGCACTCCGAGTCGGATGATGAACGTCTCTACAAGACGGAGGAGATGCGCGAGGACGAGCTGAAGCGCGATCCGATCCGCAACTTCCCGGAGTATCTGATTGCCAATGGCGTTGCTACCGACAAACAGTTGGAGTCGCTCCGTAACGAGATCGACGCGGAGATCGAAGCCGCGGCGGAAGAGGCCGTGTTGGCGGCACGTCCCGACAAGTCGCATGCGATGTGGTATGTGACATCGCCGACTGTCGATGCTACGTCCGACAAATTCTTGTCTGAGCCAAAGTGGGAAGAGGCCGAAGTCACGCTCATTCAGGGTGTGAACAAAACTCTTCACGATGAAATGGCGCGTAACCCGCGCATCGTGATCTTCGGTGAAGATGTTGCGGACGTTGGCCAGGATGAACTCTTGCAGAAAGTGCCGGGCAAGGGCGGTGTGTTCAAGGCGACTATTGGTTTACAGAAAGCATATGGTTCTTTGCGTGTTTACAATTCGCAGTTGGCCGAAGCCACGATCGCCGGAACTGCTACCGGTATGGCGACACATGGTCTGAAGCCGGTCGCGGAAATTCAGTTCGGTGACTACATCTGGCCGGCCACGATGCAAATCGTCAATGAACTGGCGAAGATTCGCTGGCGGTCGAACAATACATTTTCGGCTCCGGCTGTGATCCGTGTGGCGACCGGCGGCTATCTCGGCGGTTCGGGTTCGGTCTATCACTCGCAGTCGATCGAAGGCACGTTTGCGCATTTCCCCGGACTCCTGATCGCGTTCCCGTCGAATGCGCTCGATGCGGTCGGACTTTTGCGCACCGCACTGCGCTGCGATGATCCGGTGCTGTTCCTCGAGCACAAGCGTCTCTATCGTCAGCCGATTTTGAAATCGAAGTACCCCGGCCCGGATTACATGATTCCGTTCGGACGAGGCAAGCTTGTGCGTGAAGGCGCGGACATGACAATCGTGACCTATGGCGCCACGGTCCTTAAGTCGCAACAGATCGCTCAGAAGCTCGAGCCGGAAGGCATCAATGTCGAGATTATCGACCTGCGCACAATCGTGCCGTGGGATAAAGAGATCGTGGCTGAGTCAGTGAAGAAGACCAACCGCGTGTTGGTTGTCCACGAGGACGTCAAGTTTGTCGGATTCGGCGCGGAGATCTCCGCCTGGATCACCGAGAACTGCTTCGAGCATCTCGATGCCCCGGTGCGTCGCATCGGCGCGCTCGATTGCCCGGTCTCCTACGGCCCCGAAGGCGAAGACGCCATCCTGCCGCAGAACGATTGGATCGAGCAAGGTGTGCGGGATATGCTGGCGTACTAATAATTCGATTCAGGGAAACACGAAGGGCGGGTCATTGACCCGCCCTTTCTTTTTACTTCAACATTTGCGAATCACGGATCCCGGCGGGCGAGTGAAGGCGACTAGGGACACGGCGAACAGAATTCGGTTGCTGGGTTTCCGTCGCGAAAAGCAACGTTAACCGTTAGCACCACGTCGACCACGCTGGTCGTCCCTGAACAGTCGACATCCGTTGACTCGAAACCGCAGTTATCACCTGGATCATCGGGGGCCGTCATGCCACGGAAGGCGACATCAACCACCTTGACGACATCGGTAAGTGTGCCCTGAATAGAGTCGCAGATGGGGTCGGCTCGGCACAAGCATTCGCACTCGCAGACATCGCCTATACCGTTTCCATTCGTGTCAGCCTGATCGGCATTTGGAATTTGGGGGCAATTATCCGAGTGTGAACACCCCCACTGCCAGCAATGAAATGGCTCAACGATGTCAGGGTCGCCCCATCCGTCTCCGTCGCTGTCTGTACAGCAATCACAGATATCCCCTTCACCGTCACCATCGCGATCCGCTTGGTCCGGGTTGTAGAAAAAGCAATTGTCAACTGGACAGGTGTCAGAGGGGAATCCGGGGTCGCCAAAGCCGTCCCGGTCCGTGTCATTGCAGCGGTCGCATTCGTCGCCGATCAGGTCATGGTCAAAATCGCGCTGCAGTGGGTTGGGAATTGCCGGGCAAATGTCATCGACGTCACATGCCATGTCCGCATCGGCATCTGGGCAGTCCGTTCGATCATACCGAACAGTCGTCACGTCGTAGTAGGTACCTTGACCGATTCCCATACCGGTCACGATGATTGTGCCGTCATTCGTACACGCTATTGCATCCGGTCGACCATCGTAGTTCGTCCGGAATATTCGACCCCAGAGGACGACACCGTCCGGGTTAATGCACTTGGTGAACATTCCATTATCTACTACGGAAACGTACGCGAAGCCGGCAGAGTCGACGGCCATTACTTTGTTCTCGGCGTATCCATATGCAGGCCCCACTGCCCAAAGCAGACTTCCGCTTGGGTCGTACTTGAGGGTTCCTGCAGTGCCGGTAACGTAGATGTTTCCGGCCGCATCCAACGCCATCGCTTCTGGTTCATCGGGCTCGTTACCTGGACCTCGGTCGTACGTCCGTTCCCAGAGCATTGTCCCCGAGGTGTCGAACTTTGTCAGGAAATAGTTGATGTCTCCGCCCACGGACAACCACCCGCTGACATAGACTGCATCGGTTGTCGGAGAGAGGCGAACGATCGTATATCTGCGCGTAAAGTATTGGGTCCATCTTATCGTGCCGGCCGGCGAGTACGCTCTGATTCCGGCACTCTTCGCGGAGTAGCAGTTGCCGTAAGCATCGACTGCGATCCCGGGGTCTGTGTTCCCCAGTGTCGAATCCGACCAAAGCAGATTGCCGTCGGGATCGCACTTAAACGTCAGTCGATTCGCGGAGCCGTAGAGATTACCAGCCGCGTCGAATTCGAAGCGTAGTCGAAAATCACCACCACCCCTGGGGCCGAAGACGTTTCTCTTAAAGATCAGTTGTCCATCAGAATCGTATTTTAGTAGTAGGTGTTTGATGCCCAGCCCTTCCGTTCCGCTCACCCACACATCTCCGACAGGATCCAAC
>JBKKDE010000171.1:0-5644 GCA_046708665.1 Candidatus Zixiibacteriota bacterium
CGACGCCTCAGAGTTGACTCACAAAACCGAAGTCGGCGGAGTTGTGACAGACATACGCACCGAGGACGAGGCGGTACGGCAGTATGAATCATTGATGGAGAAAGCGAAACGCGCCGGTGTCGCCAACGCACACGTCGCAGTTCAGGCGATGGTCAAAGGCGGTGTCGAGATGGTCCTGGGCATGGTGCGCGATCCCAAATTCGGCCCCATGGTCATGTGCGGACTTGGCGGTATATTCGTCGAGATTGTCAAAGACGTCTCCTTCAAGTTGCCGCCGCTCGCGCGCGATGACGCACGTGAAATGATCGCGCAACTGAAAGGCAAGAAATTACTCGATGGATACCGCGGTGCGCCACCTGCAGACATTGAACCACTTGAGGACGCAATTCTGCGCATCTCTCAATTGGTGACCGATGCTCCGTACATTCAGGAACTGGACATTAATCCATTCGTCGTGTGCGAGGATCCAACCTGCACACGGGCCATTGATGCCCGTATTGTGCTCTCGCGGTAACGAATTCAACTCTGTGTCAAAGAAAAAGCCCCTCGGGATCCGAGGGGCTTTCGATTTTAGGGGAGAACAACCATCCGTACTGCATTTGTAGAGTTAGTGTGAAGACACTACCTGGGCCATAGAGGGCTGTTCTCCCGAGGGCTTGTTGTTCGCCGGCGATACGCTCTATGCTTCCAATCGACCTGCGACCTTCTCATTCACTCGACATCACCGAACATCGGTTCGTGGCATCATCGAGTCAATCACAAAACAGGAGCGGCTAACAGAACGGCTGTGGTCCGCCACGGAACACGTGATTCACCAGCAGGACCACGTCAACAATACTGACAACACCATCGCAATTGAGATCCGCTATTCCGGGCGGACATGCGGGTTCGGGTTGCCCACGAAATGCCACGTTGACGATGGCCACCACATCCTGAACATTGAACACACCGTCTTTGTTCATGTCGCCTTTGAGCGAAAACGGAACCGTGATTGAGCCATTTTGGAGTTTCATCGCCGTCCGATACAGCCAAAGCTGAATTGTGGTGTCGGCGCCACCTGAGGTTACAGTATCAGCGTTGGTGACGATGTAGCTGGGGATCGTACGGCCCGCCGGGTTGGTCATAAACGTCTGCGGGGGATTAATGTCGAGCAAGACTACGCGGTTTGACAATGTGTCGGAGATGTTGCAATTGACCTGCGCAATGACCTTGATCAACACGCCAAATTGTCCCGGAAGAATCGGCAGCGGGGATTGGTCAAAATCGACGTCCGCGATTCCCGATACGAGAATGTTGGTGCCGCCAAAGGTTCTGGCTTGGGCGTGATCCCACTGCTGGATTAGTGTGTTCTGAACTGTGGAGGGAACGACCTCGACCGTGCACTGTACCGTGTCGTAGACAGTGCATGCCGAATCCAGGCAAGGGAAGCATGTATCAATAATCGTGTCGGACACAAACAGCATGAGATCCGGACGGGACAACGTGATCGAGATCGTAAATCCCTGAATGGAGTCGGAGTAATTCTGCAGATAGATCGAGACAGGGACGGCCGTGCCCTGGGTTCCGAGTGTGTCAGCCACGTCGATACGAACAAGAGTGTCGTACTCGACATGCACCGTGTCATAATCGATGAATCCCATGGCTGGATCGGGTGAACTCAGCCACGCGACCGCGACAACGATGATCAACGTCAATGCCGTGAGCGTCCTGAATAAGAGACTACGGGGCATGGACTTCTCCTTCAATGGTTTCGGGACAACTCAAAAGGACCCGGTCTTTGCGATGGCTTGTTGCACCATCTGAGACCATCAACCCAACGTCCTCAAACGTCGTGCCGATTGCCCCAGCAAGGCAGTCCCATGCCCTGCAGACCAGCGCTATATCGCTTATCGAACCTTCATGTACAGCTCTTCAGTCTGCAAGTTCTTTGACTGAAACATGTTAGTCCGACAAACCGTGCGCTGAGTTTCTGTGTGCGTCTCCTGTTATGCTTTTGGCAGAACGGCTTTGCGCCGTTGGCTTACTTCAGAGCAATTCGACACCGTTGTTCAAAGTAACGCAGACCGTTGCAGGTAATGGCATTTCACTGGCGCGGACTCACATGGTACATCCGCAGACAAGGTGAGGATACAATCAATCCCCGAAAATGTCAAGTGCCCTGTGGAACTTTCTTAGCCCGATTTCAACTATCTCGCAGTGGCTTTCTCGCACTTTTCCGGGTTAACTGACAGTGAATTGAGCGTCAGCGGCCCGAATAGTACTCCACCAGGAGTCGAGAGACGCGTGTTGACTGCGTCGAAATTCAATACCACTGCGCTGCCATCAGCGCCGGGGACTGCTTTGAGGACCGAGAAGGGAATTCTCATCAGGGAGCCGGTGGCTCCCGGGAGCACGGGCGTGGGTTCGTCCTGTCCAAACAACTTCACCACGCCGAGAATTTTGGCGGACAGGCCGTCGACCGAGCGTGCTTCAACAAATTCCCATGCGGCAGTCAGCGAATTGCCCCGGTCAATCGGGATTTGGGTACGCGGATCGGTTGGCTTTAGGAGTGCAGTCAGAGAATCTGTTGCTGTGACGGGTTTCGCGGCCGTTGCTACGCCTCGGACAAAGTGGATACTGTTCGGACGGTCCCATTGCAGCACGACTTCAAACCCTTGTATGGTATCAGTCGTGGAGTTTAGCCAAAGGTCGATCGCGGTCGGGCAGCCGACCGAGTCGCGCAACAGTCGTGCCTCAATTGCTGCCGTGCGCTTTACCTGCTGCGGTTTGACTTGAGCAGATGCATCTTGTGGGTGAAGGCCGAGCATACTAACAAGGGTGAACATGAGTAGGTTGCGCATCAGTTGTCTCCAGGTTGGATGGGATTATACACAATTGATCCCCGGCGGTCTCGACGATTTCTGCTCACGGTGTACGCGAAGAGCGCGAAGAACGTGAGCGATTTCGCGAATCAGGCGCTTTCTGTCAGCGGTCTCGAAGTTCGCTATGGGCATGAGCATGTTGTCCGAGACGTTTCGTTCGAGGCGCATGCCGGATCGATCTTTGGTTTACTCGGCCCTTCAGGTGCGGGCAAGTCCAGTGTGCTGGCGGCTTTATCAGGTGTCATCCCTGCCCGGGGCGATATTCGCGTGAGTGGTGCCGACATTGCCTCGCTCCCGGCCCGCAAGCGCCAGTTCGGACATGTGTATCAGGAATTCCGGCTGTTCGACTGGATGAGCATACGCGACAACATCGCGTTTCCCTGCGAAGCCATGGGTTGGTCCAGCGACGACACGGACAAGGCGGTCGCAGCGATTCTCACACGTGTTGGGCTGCGGCTGCCACCGAATCAGCCAGTCAGACCCCTTTCTGGTGGCGAAAGACAAAGGGTGGCGATCGCGCGCGCATTGGTCTTTCATCCCCGTGTCCTGCTGCTGGATGAGCCCTTCACTCATCTGGATCCACCACTTCGTGACGAACTTAAACGCGACCTCCTCATGGTGCTGCAGGACCAACAAATCCCGATTGTGCTCGTGACTCATGATCATCGCGAAGCGTTTGAACTGTGCGATCATATCGGCATCATGATCGACGGTGTCTTGGTGCAATCAGGGTCGCCAACAGAGTTGATCAACACCCCGATTTCCTACGAAGTTGCCAGCGTGCTTGGATTTTCGAATTCTGCCCACGGACATGTTCTGTCGACGAGCGATGGTCAGGCGGAAGTCAGCATCGCTGGAACTGAATTCGTGTTGAAATGCCGGGCATTATCCCCGGTGGAGTGCGAAGAACGCGTGCTGATCGCGTGCCGTCCTGAGCGCGTGCGTCTGTCCCCTGGACCAGAGATGTCAGACGTTGGCCTTGCGGCACGCGTCGTGGCAGTCCATGCTCTTACGGATACTCAGATAGTTGTACTCCAGGTCGCGGAGGACCGGCAGTGGACGGCCAGAGTCCCATTGGCCACAACGGTGGCCGCCGGAGAGAATGTCACATGTGTGATACGATCCGATGATTTAATGGTCTACAAAGCGGAGACTTCGTAGCTTCTTGCGTAAACCAAGGAGAGTTCACAATTGGACTTCTTAGACAAGCTTCAAGCGCGTAGGTCGTCTACCGGTGCTATCCTGTGTGTGGGACTGGATCCCGACGTTCCGAAGTTGCCTGATGTGTGCCGCAAATCGGAATCTCCTCTCTATGAATTCTGTATCGCAATTGTCAACGCGACACGCTCAGTCGCGTGCGCGTACAAACCAAACTTGGCATTCTTCGAGGCCCACGGTTCGTCCGGCATTGCCCAGCTTGAACGACTCATGGCGGAGATTCCCAGCGACATACCAACTGTCATTGATGGGAAGCGCGGCGACATCGGCAACACATCGCGTCTCTACGCACAATTTCTGTTTGAGCACCTTCATGGTGATTCCGCAACTGTGAATCCGTACCTGGGGCGCGATGCCTTGGAGCCGTTCTTTGAGTTTCCCGGACGCGTCCCATTTGTCCTCTGTCTTACATCCAATCCAGGATCCGTCGACATTCAAACTGTTGTGACAAGTGAATCCACTGAGCGCGTCTATCATCGCGTGATTCATCTCCTCAAACGCATGCCCGGTCCCTTCGGGTTGGTGGTTGGGGCCCGTCATGCGTCGTTGATTGAAGACGTCCGTCTCCATGCGCCGCATGTGCCGCTGCTGATCCCCGGCGTCGGGGCACAAGGCGGCGACATGCAAGCGACGCTGCACGCATCGGCAATGAACGGGGCGCCGGCGTTGATCAATGTCTCGCGGGACATCCTCTACGCGTCTTCGTCGGATGATTTTGCACTGGCCGCCGGCAACAAGGCACGAGAATACGTCGACGCTATGCGCGCTATTCTTGGTTGAGTGACCATGAATCCACGCGAACAACCGCTTATCGTTAGCCCGGCGCAAATGCGGGCTATTGATGAGCACGCCACAACATCCGCCGGAAGTCCGTCGATTGACTTGATGGAGAAGGCCGGACTGTCGGTTGCAACGTTTGCCCGCGACTGTCTGGCTGAGTCGCAGCCGGGTGATCGTCGCATCGCCGTCATTTGTGGTCCGGGCAACAACGGTGGTGATGGGCTGGTCGCCGCGCGGTATCTCGCGGATTGGGTCGCCGCAGCTCCCGTGTACTTGCTGTGCCGGGCCGATGCACTGCGCGGCGATGCACGGGTCAATTACGACCGTCTCGTGAAAATGGGGTTACGCCCCACCGAAGTCCTATCAGACGCGGACATTCCGGCACTTGATGATGTCGACATGATCGTCGATGCGATTTATGGCACCGGGTTTCGCGGTGAGATCGAGGGTATCGATGCCCGCATGATCGAGGTGATGAACTCCTCCGGCGCCGACATCGTCTCCGTGGACATTCCGTCGGGTGTCAATGGTGATACTGGAGCAGCATCCACTGCGGCCGTGCGGTGCAAGTACACCATCACCTTCGGCTACGCAAAACGTGGACACTTGCTGTACCCCGGACGCTCCCATACCGGCCAGCTTGTCATTTCAGACGTTGGTCTGCCGCGGGATGAGTATGTCGACGCTCTTGTGCGGCTGCGAGAGATCACCGCCGAATTTGTAACCATGTCACTGCCGTCTCGCCCTCCCGATGGACACAAAGGTACATTTGGCAAAGCGCTGAT
>JBKKDE010000172.1:0-3216 GCA_046708665.1 Candidatus Zixiibacteriota bacterium
GCATTGACTGCCGCTTCGATCACTTTGGGGTGGTTTGTCAGGCCCAGGTAGTTGTTGGACCCAATCATGAGCAATTCTTTGCCGTCGACGGTGACGACCGTCCCTGGAGCCGAGGAAATCACCCGGAAGTACGGGTAAATCCCCATCGCCATGATCTCTCTTGCCATCGTAAACTGCTTACACTTGTCAAACAAGTCAGCAGGCGCGACAGCAGATTCAGTCTTCAACATTGCCAAAGGGATGCGCTCTTTGTTGATTGGTCAACCGGGAAGGCGAGGAGATCCGACAGTGGTTCCACCCGATTCCCGAGAAACACAAGATCGGACCATTCCCTTGACGGTCAACCCGTTGCGAAAAAAGTCCGCCCTAACAAACGGCCCGGAATCGACCGAGTCAAGCCGATTTCCCCGGCGGCAATCATGACGGCCGGTGACACGGCAGAACGACGCCCCATCGCGTTCCTAACCGGGGCCAACGGGTTTGTGGGCTCACATTTGACCCGTGCCTTGCTCGACCGTGGCTATCATGTCCGGGCTCTGATCCGTCCCAAAGCGGATCGATCCCGGCTGGACGGGTTGAGCATTGAGTGGATCATCGGGGATCTCGACGATCAACAGGCGTTGCGGCTCGGCGCGAGTGGCGCAGATTACGTGATACACAATGCCGGTTTAGTTCGCGCACCAAATGCGGCGGCCTACCATCACGCCAATTGTACAGGAACTATCAAGCTCCTAGATGCGGTCGAGGAAAGTGCCCACGGACTCCGAAAGTTCGTGTATGTGTCCTCACAAGCAGCCGGAGGGCCCAGCCCGGAAGGTCGTCCCAAGACAGAAGCCGATCCCAACATCCCGCATACGCCATATGGTGTCAGCAAACTCGCTGGTGAAGATGCAGTGATGCGTCGCAGCAAGGCTCTGCCCGTCGTAACCGTTCGGCCTCCGGCAGTCTACGGCCCGGAAGACACCGCAATTCTTGCCATGTTTCAGACTGTGTCGTGGCACGCCAAGCCACTATTCGGCCCGCAACCCCAGCATCTGTCAATCGTGCACGTGGAGGACCTTGTTCGCGGCATCATGCTCGCAATGGAGAGTGATTCGGCGCGCGGCGAAGTGTTCTTCATCGCCGAGGACAAGCATTACACTCTGGCACAGCTACAGGACCTGATTCAAGGGTCACTTGCTACTTGGGCGTTCTATCTGCGGATTCCAAAATGGCTACTCATGACCATCGCGGGTACAATCGATCTGATGGGCAACATCTTCAGCTTTACACCCCGGCTTAATCGTGATAAAGCGCGGGACTTTCTAATTCGAAATTGGACATGCTCAACTGAGAAAGCCAACAGAATTCTTGGATATCACTCGATGGTGCCGTTCGCAGACGGAGCGAAGATGACCGCAGAGTGGTACCGGGCCAAGGGGTGGTTATGAGCGGGTTGTGGATCGTGTTCCCTCCATGGATTTTCGCTGTCATCATCTCATTTCTCGGGCAATGGGGCCGATTTCGCTTCGCCGGATCATCGATGGACAGTGAGAGCGGCACCAACGGCCGTTCGTGGCTGAGCGACTGGAGCACGATTCTCATCACAAACCTTGTTTTCTTGTCCTTGGTGCCGATCTCGCTCCTCTCAGTAATCGGCGTACTGTTGCCGTTCAATGGCGCCCGGGCCGGGCTCTCGATGGGATTGCTCGCATTCGTGTTCGGAAGTGTGCCTGCACGGCTGTTCGATGCCGCGGAGACCGGTTGGGATCGGGCACTGTGGATGATCCTGATTGACTTGCTGCGCCTAGGCGGAGCGATGGCGATCGTAGGTTTCTTGGTTGTATGACCATGCCATGCTCCCAAGCCAGATCGAACATCGACGGGGATCGTTGGCGGAATGAATTTGAAATCCCTCGGCGGACGACCTTTCTCAACCATGCATCGTTCGGCCCCGTGCCCCGTTCTGCGCGCAAGACGGTCGAAGCATTGCTGCGCAAGCAGGGGCGATTCACATCCGATCCCGATGTCGATGACGAAACGTTTTCACTCCTCAACGAGTCCCGCCGCATGTTCTCCATGCTTTCAGGTTCGGATGCACGCCGGGTGGCGTTTGTTCCGAATGCCTCATATGGACTCAATGCTGTGCTGCACGGATTGAGTCTCAAGAAGGGCAGTCGTGTCCTCGTTCCACAGAATGAATTTCCCGCGGCTGTCTACGCCGCGCGCTCCATGTGCGAGCGCCTCGGGGCCAAACTGATCGCGATTCCGTGTCCTTTGGGCTCGATAGATATCGATAGATTACGAGCCCTGCTCAGACGAGGCGCCGACGTTCTCGTAATGTCGTGGGTACAGTATTTCAATGGATTCCGAAACGAGTTGTCGATGATCGGCCGACTCTGCCACGAGCACGGGTGCTTCTTCTTGGTCGATGTCACGCAGGGCGCGGGCGCAGTTCCACTCAATATGCGACGCGATGGCGTGGATGCAATCGTCTGCGGCACCCAAAAATGGCTTCTCGGTCAGACCGGCGGTGGCTTCTGCGCTATTTCGCCAACCGCCGTCCGGGTCGTCAAGCCCGCCTACGCCGGTTGGCTCGGCTACGACTGGGGATACACTTGGGGCGATTTGCAACGCTGGGATCGTCCACGGTTGCCGGATGGAAGATTCTGGGAAGTCGGGACATACCCGTTTTACTCTGTGCGACTTGTCCATGCTGGCTTGGCCCTCCTTACGAAGTGCGGCATCAAGACGGTGTTTAGTTGCATTCAGGCATTGAATGCTCGTCTGATTGAGGCGCTGGAGCCAACTCAATATCGGCCATTGCAATTGGGGGCCAAACACAATCGCTCGGGGATTGTATCACTCTCGGGACCGGAGACGGCTGAATTGCACGCCTTCCTGATGTCGAAGAACATCTATGTGTCGCTTAGGGAGGGGAACATCCGCGTATCGCCGCACTTCTATAATACCGGGTCCGAAGTAGATCGCCTGTCAAACGCCATCATCCAATTCGAACGCAAGCTCAAACAGAAGTGAGGTCAGCCTGAGACGTCGTTTCATAAGCATCGTGTTCGCTGTGGCGGCGATCTCGTTCGCTTGCACATTGGCGGCGAGGGCCGACATCAATCCCCGCTATAAACCCGGTGACTGGCAGGCATTCACATCGGTCCGCTTCATTACCTCTGCGGCCGAATCGCCTGACTACATTTACTTCGGATCAGAGGGCGGCGTGGC
>JBKKDE010000173.1:0-5941 GCA_046708665.1 Candidatus Zixiibacteriota bacterium
GGTGGGGATACATCGTTAATACTCATTTCCGATGAGGAAGAAGTAGCGATCGGCAAGGAAGTCGACGCCGATGTGCGCTCAAAAGAAAAGGTATTCGGCGACAGCCAGTGGCAGAACTACCTGAATGAAGTCGGACAGAAAATCGTCAATGTCTCCGACCGTCAAGGCATCGAGTACCACTTCACTGTAATCGAATCCGATCAGATCAATGCCTTTGCTACTCCGGGTGGCTATATCTACTTCTATACAGGCATTCTGAAACTGATGGATGACGAGTCAGAAATGGCCGCCGTACTGGCCCACGAAATTTCGCACGTCGTCGCACGTCATTCCGTCCAGCACCTCCAGAAGGCGCTGGGTATTCAGCTTCTCGCCTCGATTGCGCTCGGCGAAAAATCGGCCGGTGCCCTCGGACAAGTTACGGGGGTCCTTGCCGGGCTTTGGCTCAACGGCTACGGTCGGGCCTACGAGCTGCAGGCCGACGAGTATGGGATTCTTTACATGAAGGACGCCGGGTACAACCCCGACGGTGCCCGGACCATGTTTCATAAGCTCGCTACACTCTCAGGCGGAGGTGAGCAGGGCTGGTTTGAGAAGCTGACGACAAGCCATCCGGATACGCAAGAACGGCTCTCGAAGATCAATGCTCAGATTGCCGCAATGCCGCGTTCGGTCGACAATCTTCCCAAGAACAAAGAACGATACACCACGATGAAGAAGCGCCTGCCTTAGCGCGCCTTCAGAAAATAGAATAGGACCTATTCGACCAATTGGTCATATAGGTCCTATAATCTATTGTGGGACAATGCCATATGCGCGCCTTGCCGCCTCGCCATTTTTGGAGCGGTCGGCGGGAATAATCGTGCCTACTCATCGGTAATAAGAGCAGAGAAGGGGGTAGGGCCGAAATGAAGCAGGTTGGACCAATATTACTGATCCTAACGTTGACTGCCTGTTCTCGCCAGCCGGTGGATGTCGTGCCGGTCGGCGAGTCTTACATGCCGCTGGCAGTTGGCAACACGTGGGTCTTCAAGGCAGAGAGCAATAGAGACACGGTGGTGCCCACGCCGACGCGCCATGATACCGTTGCAGTCACAGCCAAGTATGTCTCTCAGGGAGTTGAGTTCTTTCTCCTGGAAGGCACATGGCCCGGTTTCAGCAATGGTGGTCTGTGGGTTTATCGTGCCGCGAACGGAAATGTCATCGTTGTGCCCGAGCCGGAGATCGGCGGTTCGGCATTCCTGGTCTTCGATGCTGAAGTTGGTCAACGATGGCCACTCGATGAGTCCGTGCATGGATGCCTGAACTCGCTGGCACTGCTTGATGATTATGCTGTTGTGAACACTCCGGCCGGCCGGTTTGACGGTGTGCGTGAAATTGGCGGCGGCTGGATCGACTGCACTGACTTCGGTTGGACTGCAAGCTTTGCGCGTGGTGTCGGACCGGTACGCTGGGAGGCAATTACGATCGCCGGGCCGACGAACTGGGTTCTGATCAATGCCAGGATCCACGACGATCACTCCGAAGAACGTACATTAGGAAGTGTCTCCGGCAATTGAACCAGTTGAGCAAAGGAGTTTGGTGATGTGAACGGTTGATGTCGGCGTTGGTTGACGGGCCTCACTCCCGTCACGGTGAGGCAATGCCGAGATTGACCCGCAACCCCTTCCACCACCCGGGAAGGGATGCTGCGCCCTGCACGAGGTGCCCCTTCACAACACTAACCGCAACCCGAGAGGGGGCGGAAACCAAAAACGGCCGCGCTAACGCACGGCCGTTTTCATTTATGTACCCGTTCACTTACGGGCAGGCGACACAGTACGTGGTCGCCGGACTGAAGCCGCGAAACGCGACATTCACCACTAGCACGACATCGAGGACGCTTGTGAACGTGTCGCAATTTACGTCGGGTTGTTCGTATGGGCAGTTCGCGTTTGGATCGATCAGCGCAGCACCACTGCGAAATGCGACGTTGATGGTCGCGACAACATCTTGAACATTGCTGGATACGGCGTCGCAGACCGGGTCATTGTGGCAGACGCACGCGCAGCCGTCGATAATTGTCACTGCGACAATTGCCGAATCTGAGTTTCCATCGGCATCCGTTACGACAAACTCGACCGAATGGAGTCCGGCATCGGTCGTACCGGGAGTACACACAAACTGCCACTCGCCGCCACCGAGATGGGTGAAGGTATAGGGGAGTGACGTACTGACCGCCACCACGGGATCAGTCAGGTTGGAGTCAACAGCCGACACCGCAAAAGTCAGCGTGTCCAGTTCTACTACCTCTTGCGCGCCGGGGACTTCCAGAATTGGCGGAAAAACGACGACCAGCGCCTGCAACGTGATCCTCCCGTTAATTCGTCCCCAGCCGTGATAGATGTCGAAGCCGGGAGTGTCCTCGAACTGATGGCCGACTTCGTCTTCGGCGCCACGACGGACATAATGCGCGACCGAGTCGGCCGACATTCCAGGTCGGAGCGCGAGGACCAGCGAGGCAAGTCCGGCGACATGAGGCGCCGCCATTGAGGTCAGGCAGTACGCGCCGTAATTGCCGAATGCTAAGGGAAATGTGCTCCAGACCACATCGCCCGCGGCGCAGACATCGATCCATGGCCCAAAATTCGAACCCGCGACATCAAATGGGCACAAGTCACCGATGGCGCGACGGTCGCGTGAGTCGGTGGCGCCGACTGCCATGACGCTGTCATACGCCGCCGGATAGAAGAAATCGCCGCTGTTGTCATTGCCGGTCGCCGCGCACACGATGACACCGGCGGCGATCGCATAATCAATCGCCGTTTTCAGACTCATCTGGTCCGATGGCCCGCCTAAGGACAGATTGATGATGTCGGCGCCCATATCGACGGCATACTTCACGCCCTGCGCGATCGCGGTAAATGTCCCCGAACCGTTCATATCGAGCACCTTGACCGCCATGATCTTGCAGTGCCAGTTCATGCCGGCGATGCCGATTCCATTGTTGCCCACGGCGCCCGCGATACCCGCCAGATGAGTGCCATGCTGGTGGTCATCGAGCGGCAAATTGTCATTGTTGGCGAAGTCGTATCCGTAGAAATCGTCGACGTATCCGTTTCCATCGCTGTCGACCAGATCGTCGTCTTCAAGCGGATTGGTCCAGATTTTTTCGCTCAGATCCGGATGCCCGATATCGACGCCCGTGTCGATAATGCCGATGATGACACTCGAGTCGCCGGTTGTAAACGCCCAGGCTGCTTCCATCTCCGAGTCGGCGCCGGCTGTGCCGGGATCGTACGGCGGCTGGACACCTGTGTTGCCGAGCGAGTATTGGTGTGTGTTGAAGTATGGATCGTTGGGCGTGATGTGCGTCCCGGCAATGTACGCGATCGCGTCAAAGCCAATCTCGAGTACATCCGGAAGCCGCGCTAGCCCGGCTCTCAGTTCGTCGGGTTTTGCTCCATCCGGGACATCAATTACTGCAAAGTCTGCGAGACGGAGCGTGGTGGCGTGTGTCCGATGTTCGGGTCGCTCAAAGCCGGTTACGAATAGGGGACGGGCTTCATTGACACCCAGAGCGGCAAGAGTCCGGTCAAACCCGTCGCGCCCCGATTTGCCCGATGTCCACGCCGTGGCCGCTCCGCCCTCGAGCGGAACAAGCTGGACGACCAGACGAGTGGAGTCAATGTACGGGCGAACTGCTGGTGTGGCTGTGTTCGCGGTGGCCAAGGAAACAACCACAGCAACCGTCACAGCCGTTGCGGCGCGCACAATCGAATTCATACTGCCTCTCTTACGACAAGTCCCGCGTGGACCTACGGGCAGGCGACACAGTACGTGGTCGCCGGATTGAAGCCGCGAAACGCGACATTCACCACAAGCACGACATCGAGGACGCTCGTGAACGTGTCGCAATTTACGTCGGATTGTTCGTAGGGGCAGTTCGCGTTCGGATCGATCAACGCAGCACCACCGCGAAATGCGACGTTGATAGTGGCGACGACATCCTGGACATTGCTGATGACCGCATCGCAGACAGGATCATTGTGGCAATTGCAGGCGCAGCTTGCGCCAGCGCCATGCCAAAAGCCGATGCCCATGTTGTAGTTTGCTGAAGACGCAGCACCAGCCACAGATTGGCCAATTGAGGCGCCCATCTTGTAGTTGGTTGAGGAAGCGTTGATCGTGCCACCTCCGTTGATCGAATACCAATCGATCTCGTAAAGCGCCGCACTGGCCGCAGCTTCGGGCTGTGCGGGGAATTCAGGATTTGGAACAGAATTCAGATCGAGTCCAGATTCCGGCAGCAGTGTTTCGGATGCAGGTGTCGCCGCGGTGACTGTCGGCTGGACAGTGGATGGATTGTCCGCGTCAGCGGCGTTTTTGTTCGATGGTGCCGCGCCCATGACCAGTATCGCCAGGAGCGTGATAGGGGAGAGTACTTTCACAAGACGATTCATCGCGATCCTCCGAGGTGAGTGTCCTAAATAAAGATACATTATTTCTCCGGATTTACAAGAGCGGAAACGGGCTGCGTTTTGGGTAACTTCGCTCTCAATTCCGACTCGTGACATGTAGTTTCTTCGGCCTGATCACAGACGATAGCCAACTCCAACTCAAGTTGGGGCGACGTTAAAGTCCATTGTCCCCGCGCTCGCCTGCTCGGGATTCAGCAAAACGCGCTACTCAACCATTTCCGAGCCCTTGGCCTATGGCCCCTCGACAGTACCGTAGGCGGTTGGGAAGAAGGCGAGTGAAAGGTGTCTGGCCTCAACGACGGCCGTCCCACGTAACTCTTGGGCCAGTAGATAAAACGTATGCGCACCTGCCGTCACTGGAAACACTCCGTTGTCGGAGACGGGAATCACTTCTGTCACGGGTGATGCCATGTCGCCTGCGAGTAGGAGGCCACCTGTCACTGGGAATGCCCCGGAATTATTGGACACTCCCAATACCGTGGAGTCAAAGTTGTCATTCACGATCTTTAGCTGTGCCGAGCCAATCACCAAGACATACCCGGCTGATGGAGCAGTGATCGAACGCGCGAGCACGGCGGACACGGCGAGTGTCAGGGAGATATTGGTTGTCGAATTGTCGTTAGCGACTCCCGGCTCATTCGAGGATTCTACCGCCGAAATCGCCCCATTGGGCACCAGCACTGATGGGTCACCGGCCAGATCCGCATCCATCGAGATTCTCACGGTCCCGGGTCCATCGGTCAATTCCAACGTGGCCCCACTGCTGCCCGCTTCTCCACCAACGCCAGCGTACAAACTCACGCCCGCCACACCGCTCGACTTGCGCAATTCAAGCTGTCCGCCAATACCCGATGTGATCACGACGTCTCCCACTACTGTCCCCCCCGATGCCGAGTCGACGGTTCCTACTCGGTGTGCATACGGGACAGATCCAAGTCGCTGGCGTGGCGTCATTTCTGGATCAGGGCTAACCGTGACTCCCAGGTAACTATTTTCTCCAGAAAACACAGTTTCATCAAGGGCCGTGATACTTCCGAGCATGATACTAAACGATCCGTTCACATCAGTCGTGACAGATTGCGCCTCGGTCCAAATGCCTGCGCCACCAGCGGGTGCGACGTAGATAGTGAACGTCACCGCAAAAGTCCCTGTCTGCGGGTTACCTCCGCCATCCCGCAATACACCCTGGTATCCCACGAGATTGGGGCTGGCCGCGCGCAATAGAGAGGGAGTCGCCGAGAGCAGGCCGAATGCTGCCAATGCGGTCGTCGTTCGTAACAGGTTGTTCAATTCGCACCTCTGAGTAAGGGTTGACTACGTGTCTTCGTCAAATCTCCTGATTATCAATGGTCGAAATCAGAATTTGTCTCGGCATTGTCGCTTCCAATTCCTCAAGCCGTCGGGCTGTTTCCTAGGCCCGGGGCTCGCAATTCGAGCATTTCCCGCTCCATCCGAGTTAGAAGCTCTGGAGCGTCTAAGAG
>JBKKDE010000174.1:0-14010 GCA_046708665.1 Candidatus Zixiibacteriota bacterium
CCGATGACGACATCCGCTTTCGCAAACCGTTCGCTCGTGGCGTCGTGCATTTGCGATGCGGTCTGGATCGGGATAAACTCGGACACTGCAGGTTTCGGCAATGCTGTCGGGCCGCTGATGAGCGTGACTTTGGCGCCGCGTGCGACGGCGGCTTGAGCGACGGCGTATCCCATTTTTCCGGACGACCGATTGGTTATCACGCGCACCGGATCGATGGGCTCCTGAGTCGGCCCGGCGGTAATAAGCACATTGAGGCCGAGGAGATCGCGCGAACGGGCTGCATTGAAGTGGTCGATCACGGACTCCAGAATCTCTTCGGGTTCGACCATGCGGCCGACTCCAACCGTGTGGCAGGCGAGTTCACCGGAACCCGGGTCGACAAACAGCACACCACGATCACGGAGCCGCTGCACATTTTCCTGCACCGCGGCGTTGAACCACATCTCGGTGTTCATCGCCGGGGCAAGCATGACCGGTGCTGTGGTTGAGATCATCAGCGTAGTCAGAAGATCGTCGGAAAGGCCATTGGCGTAGCGCCCGATCAAATTGGCAGTCGCCGGTGTAATGAGTACGAGGTCGGCCCACTTGGCGATGTCGATGTGTCGGGTAGCTACATACCGGTCAGGCGGGAACATATCGATCAAGACTTCGCGCTCGGACACTGTCTCCATCGTCAGTGGCGTGATGAACTTGGTGCCATTGGGAGTCATCGACACCCAGACATCGGCACCGGCTTCTTTCAAACGGCGACAGAGAAACGCCGACTTGTAAGCGGCTATGCCTCCGGAGATTCCGAGGAGGATATGGCGGCCGTCGAGTGGTTTCATATTTGGGGTATCGGCGAATGATACGTGGTAATGAAATCTTGCATTTGACCCACACTCGCTCTGCGAAGCCTTGGCGTAGCAGAGCGACCTCTCCCTTTGGAATAGGTGAGTGGGCCTCAAAATGTGATACGTATAACCATCGCCTAATGGCGGAAGTTCCGAACGCCGGTGAAGACCATGGCGATGCCAGCGGCATCGCAAGCGGCGATGACTTCCGGGTCGCGTTTCGAGCCGCCCGGCTGGATGATCGCGGTGATCCCTGCTTTGATTGCCGCTTCCGGGCCATCGGCCATCGGGAAGAAGGCATCGGAGGCGAGCACGGAGCCCTTGGCCCTGTCCCCTGCCTTGGTGATTGCCTGATGCACGGCATCAACGCGCGAAGTCTGTCCGGCGCCGAATCCGACTGCAGCGTTGCCTTGCACCAGCACAATGGCATTCGACTTGGCGTGCTTGACCATTATGCGTGCATAGAGAAGCGACGCGACTTCCGTATCGGTTGGCTTCTTCTTAGTCACGACCTGTAGTTCGTTCACAGTGATCTCGGCGGTGTCTTCGGTCTGCACGAGCAATCCGCCAACGACGTCGCGAACACGGAACCCAAGCGCTTCCCTCAAATTCATGGTCGGTACTTCGACGTAGCGTCGGGATTTTTTCTGCTGCAGCAATTCGAGCGCGTCGGCATCGAACCCCGGCGCGAGTATGCACTCGAGGAATGTCGTCGCATCGAGTGCCTGCGCGCAGGCAAGATCAACTCGTCGATTGAGAGCGACAATGCCGCCATACGCCGAGAGCGGATCGGTGTCATGTGCGGCCTGATAGGCATCGCGAATGTTGTCGGCCACGGCGGCGCCGCAGGGGCTGGCGTGCTTGAACACCGCCGCGAACGGCTTGTCGAAATCAGCGGCCATGCGCCATGCGGCATCGAGGTCATTGAGATTGTTATACGAGAGTCCCTTGCCACCATGGATCTTGGCGCGTCCAAGTGACGGCATCGGATCATTGCAAGCGTAGATCGCCGCTTTCTGGTGCGGATTCTCACCGTAACGCAATGATGTCACGAGTGAGTAGCCTGGAATGTGCAGGGATGGGAAACCGTGGGGGTCCTCGGACGGCAACTGCGCGTACAAATGCGATGCGATCTTTGCATCGTATGCCGACGTAATGGCAAATGCCTTGGCTGCCAGATGGGAGCGTGTCGCGGCGGTGCATTGCCCGTGATGCTTGTCGAGTTCGGCCGTCAGTGTGGCGTAGTCCGTCGGATCGCAGACTACGGCGACAGTCGCGTGGTTTTTGGCGGCGGCGCGTATCATCGAAGGTCCACCCACGTCGATCAGTTCAATGGCGTCCGCGAGCGTGGCGTTGGGATCATTGGCTGCTTTTGAGAACGGGTACAAATTCACCACGACAAGTTCGAAGCTGCCGATGCCGTGTTCCTGCATCTGTTGACGGTCGTTTGGATTGTTGGGCCGCGCAAGGATTCCACCCATCATGATTGGATGAAGCGTCTTGACACGTCCGTCAAACATTGAGCCGACTCCGGTCACATCTTCGACTGATGTTGCTTCAATGCTGGCGTCGCGCAATGCCCTGAGCGTACCCCCGGTGGAAATGATCTCGACACCGTGCTTCTTCAACACGCGCGCGAAATCGACTACCCCTGTCTTGTCGTACGCAGAGAGAACGGCGCGTCTGATGCGAACAAGTCCGGCGGCAGGGGAATCGGAATTCATCGGTTCTGATTTCTCAAGTACTGCGTCCATCGAATGCATTCGTGCCTTTCATCGGGTGTATCAGGGGATGAGGAGACGTGCCACTTCGTCGTACTTGGCGACTGTGTTGGTCACCACTTCATTGGGCAACTCAGGCCCGGGTGGCGTCTTGTCCCACTTGATCGCCTTCAAATACTCGCGGACATACTGCTTGTCGAAACTCGGCTGGACTTTGCCGGGTTCGTACCTGTCGGCGGGCCAGAAGCGCGACGAATCGGGTGAGCAGATTTCATCGATCAATGTCAGTGCGTCGCCGTCGAATCCGAACTCGAACTTTGTGTCGGCGATGATTACTCCGCGTTGACGCGAGTACTCGGCCACCCAGTTGTAGATCGCGATGGAAGTATCGCGCAGTCGATTCGACAGCTCCGGGCCGATGTCCTCGGCCATTCTCTGGAATGAGATATTCTCATCGTGACCCGTGTCGCTCTTGGTCGCCGGTGTAAAAATCGGCGCGGGCAGTTTCTGCGATTCGACCAAATTGTCAGGGAATTCGAAACCGTGGAGAGAAACTTTGCCGTTCTTGGCCGTGCTCTTGATTGCTTCGTATTCGGCCATAAGCGATCCAGTGATATAACCACGCACGACGCACTCGTAGTCGATGCGCTTGCATTTCTTGACCAGCATCGAGCGTCCCTCCAACTGGTCAGCGAATTGCGGCAGTGGCGCCGGAAACTGCGCGACGTCAGTAGCAATCAGATGATTCGGCACGATGTGTTTGGTTTGTGAAAACCAAAACGCCGACATGCGCGTGAGCAGCTTCCCCTTGCCGGGAATCGGTGTCGGCAATACGACATCGAATGCCGACAGACGATCTGTCGCGGCGATGAGCAGTTTGTCGCCGAGGTCGTAAACATCGCGGACCTTACCACGGGCGTGCAATTTCACACCGGGCAAATTTGTTTGTGTGATCGGTGTATTGTCGAGAGTCGTTCTCATTGCTTCTGGCTCCTTTATTGAGTCCGTGAAGGTACGCAATCTGCGCGGCGGGATCAACCGTGCGTCACAGCACGGCGTTCGGCGGCAAACTTGGCAATCGCCTCGGGCAATAGTTCGTGTTCGGCCAGAAGCACCCTCTCCCTCAGCGCTTCGGGGGTATCTCCGGGATGGACAGGCACGCTGCGCTGCAGAAAGATCGGGCCGCGATCGTACTCGGTGTCGACAAAGTGAACCGTGGCACCGCTCTCAGTCTCCTTCGCGGCGATCACGGCCTCATGGACAAATATTCCGTACATCCCCTGCCCACCGAACTTAGGGAGGAGAGCAGGGTGGATATTGAGGATGCGATTTGAGTACTCATGCACGACCTCTTCGGGCAAAAGCTTCAGGTATCCAGCCAGCACGATCAACTCGACTTTGGATTCCTTGAACATGCGCAACAGACCTTTAACAAATTCGGGACGTGATCCGGCGAGAGTTTCCGACCAGTGTTCGGCACGAATCCCCGCCTGACGCGCACGCTCGAGCACGAATGCATTGCGGTTGTTGCAAATCAAAACCATGACGCGTGCATTCAGCTTGCCCGATGCAATCTTGTCGACAATAGCTTGGAAATTGGAGCCACTGCCAGAGGCGAGGACGGCTATGCGGAGGGGGCTGGTTGGCATGGTGGCCGATTGAGCGCGCTGTAGCTGGTTTACGAGGCTGGTTCGTCGAGGCGTTCTTTCAACAGTTCGTTGACCCGCTTCGGATTGGCGCGTCCCTGCGAACGCTTCATTGTCTCGCCGACGAAAAAGCCGAAGAGTCCGGCCTTGCCGCCGCGGTACATCGCTGCCTGTCCGGCATTCTCGGCAACGACGGCGTCGATGATCGGAATGAGCGCATCGTCGCCGGAAATCTGAGTGAGGCCGGACGCCGCCACGATGTCTTTGGCTGACTTGCCAGTAGCGACCATTTGTTCGAAAATCTCCTTGGCCATCTTGCCGGAGATTGTTCCCGCATCAACCATGATCAACATCTCGGCCAATGCGGCGGGTTTCACGCTGAACTCCTGTATCGTAATCAACTTCGCTTTAAGAACTCTCAGAACTTCTGTCATGATCCAGTTCGAGGCCTTCTTGCCATCTTTGAATTGTTTGACTGTATCCTCGAAGTACTCGGCCAGAGCACGGTCATCAGTGAGGACGGTGGCATCGTAATCGGGGATACCATACTGCGATGCGATCCGGTGGGCCCTCGCTGCAGGAAGTTCCGGCAGCGACTTACGCACATCGTCAATCCAAGTTGTCGAAATGCGCAGCGGCAAGAGATCGGGCTCCGGGAAATAGCGATAGTCCGAAGATTCTTCTTTGGAACGCATCGGATGGGCGGACTGCGCCTTCTCATCCCAGAGCAGTGTCTGCTGATGCACTTGCCCACCCGACTCGACGAGCGTGGTCTGACGTTCAATCTCGTAAGCGATGGCGCGTTCGACACCACGGATCGAGTTCATATTCTTTACTTCCGTGCGTATGCCGAGTCTCTCCTGACCAACAGGGCGAATCGATACGTTCGCGTCACAGCGCAACGCCCCCTCTTCCATGTTCCCGGTGCAGATGTTGAGATATTCAAGTGTCTGACGAAGCCGGGTCAGATACAATCCCGCCTGTTTCGGCGAGCGAATATCGGGCTTGCTGACAATTTCGATCAGTGGCACGCCGCAACGGTTCATGTCCACCCATGTGTTGTGGGCTTCGTGAACAGTCTCCGGATGAAACGACTTGCCAGCGTCTTCCTCGAGATGGATGCGAAAGAGGCCGATGGAACGTTCGGCGCCATCTTCGAGAAAGGTGATCGCACCTTCTTCGCCGATCGGCTTGTCGAATTGTGAAACCTGATATCCCTTCGGCAGATCGGGATAGAAGTAATTCTTGCGGGCGAAAATAGACTCGGCATTCACCCGTCCGCCGACCGCCAATATCATCTTCATCGCGAACTCGACCGCGCGACGGTTCAGCACGGGCAGCGCGCCGGGCAATCCCAGACAGACCGGACAAGTTTGCGTGTTGTGCCCACCACCATAGGTGGCGCTACAGCCGCAGAAAATCTTGCTGTTGGTCAGTAGCTGGGCATGGACTTCAAGTCCGATGACGGGTTCGTATTTCATCGATACTCGGCTCGTGCCAGTGATTTCTGTTTCAGTGGCGCGGGCTTTCAGCCTGCGCGCACAGGCTGAAAGCCTGTGCCACGATGACTAATTCTTCTCCAACAATCTAGCCGTGTCCAGGATTATGTGTTCTTCAAAGGCCCGTCCTATCAACTGCGCACCGATTGGCAATCCCGTCGATGATTTTCCGCACGGCACCGATACAGCGGGGATTCCCGCCAGATTGATCGACGTGGTGTAAATGTCGGACAGATACATCGCCAATGGATCATCGACTTTCTCGCCGACTTTGAATGCCACGGTCGGTGACGTCGGAGTGAGCAGACAGTCGCAAGATTCAAACGCTTTGCGGAAATCCTGCGCTATGAGCGAGCGGACACGTTGCGCCTGACCGTAGTAGGCATCAAAGTATCCGGCGGAAAGAACATAGGTCCCGAGAAGTATGCGTCGCTTCACTTCGGCGCCAAATCCCTCGTCGCGGGTCTTGCGGTACATCGCCAAGAGATCCGGCGCATCCTTGGTTCGGTGGCCATACTTGACACCGTCGTAACGCGCCAGATTCGATGATGCCTCGGCGGTGCAGATAACATAGTAGACCGCGATGCTGTACTTCGTGTGCGGCAGAGACACTTCTACAAATTTGTGGCCCAGTTTCTCGAGCTTCACACGCGCTTCGTTGACCGACGCCGCAACTTCCGGGTCGAGACCTTCACCGTAGTACTCTTTGGGAATACCGATTGTGAGTGTCTCGGGAACAGGACGTCCGTTACTCAGGTGCATCGAGGTCGAGTCGTGTGTGTCATGACCTTTGATGACATCGAAGACCGCGCGTGTGTCGGCAACAGTCCGGCCAAACGGGCCAATTTGATCGAGCGATGACGCAAACGCGACCAGCCCCCAACGTGATACTGACCCATAGGTGCATTTCAAACCCACGATACCGCAGAATGCCGCGGGTGTACGGATCGATCCGCCTGTGTCCGAACCAAGCGAGCCCATGGCCTGATAATCGGCGACTGCAACGGCGGAACCACCCGATGACCCACCCGCAACACGTGTAAGATCATGTGGATTTTTGGATGGGCCGAAGTAGGAATTCTCAGTCGAGGACCCCATCGCGAATTCGTCGAGGTTGGTTTTGCCGATGATGATCGCGTCGGCGGCTTTGAGCCGCGAAACTACGGTTGCCTCATACTGCGGTCTCCAGTTCTCAAGAATGTGCGAACCGCAGGTACACGGAACACCCGGCATGGTGATGTTGTCCTTGATAGCCACGACCGCGCCGGCCAACGGCCCCAGCGGTTGGCCAGCAACACGTTTCCCGTCGATGGCCGCCGCCTGTACGCGCGCATCGGTGTCGAGCACGCGTAAGTAGGCCCTAAGATCGCGTCTCTCTGTGATGCGGTCGAGGTGAGCATCGACAATCTTCGATGCGTGCACTTCGCCCGATTGCACGCAGGAGACGGTCTCAGCAATCGACCACTGTGTCGGGGAATCGTTCACTCTGTATGATACTAAGCGACGGGCAGTGAATCAACGTTGTCGATGTGGGAAGTGTTCACTTGCAGTGCCACGCGATGAAATGTCGTTGCGAGGAGCCCTTCGGGCGACGAAGCAATCCCCCACCATTCTCAAACTGCAGCCTTGCGTGGGGGGATTGCTTCGCCCCATAGGGCCGGGGCTCGCAACGACAGGGTGTACCACACAGCGACTTTATTCCCCAAAACGCCAACGGGGCCCGAAGGCCCCGTTGAATGCCATCTACTGTCGGACTAGAGAATCGGCAGGTACTCTTTCATCTCATAATCGGAAACATGCATGCGGAAGCGATCCCACTCGTGGCGCTTGTTCGCCAACAGCGTGTTAAAGATGTGATCGCCGAGAGTCTCTTTCATCAGGGCAGAGCTTTCGAATGCATTGCAGGCCTCCTCGAGTGTCCCGGGAAGCGCCTTGATGCCCATCTTTTTGCGTTCGGCGTCATTCATGTGGAAAATGTTCTGCTCGATGGGATCGGCGAGCGGTGACTTCTTGTCGACTCCGTCCAATCCTGCGGCGAGCATGCAAGAGAACGCGAGGTACGGATTGCAGGCCGGATCGGGTGAACGCAATTCGACACGTGTCGCCTTCTCCTTACCAACGCGGTACATCGGGATTCGGATCAGCGACGAGCGGTTGCGCATACCCCATGAGAGATAGACAGGCGCCTCGTATCCGACGACCAACCGTTTGTAGGAATTGACCCACTGGTTTGTCACGAGCGTGAAATCACGGATGTGATTCAACAGCCCGGCGATATAGTTGCGCGCAAAGCCGGACAGATGATACGGATCGTTTTTCTCGAAGAAGAGATTCTTGCCACCCTCGAAGAGCGATTGGTGCGTATGCATGCCCGAGCCATTCTGGCCAAAGATTGGCTTGGGCATAAACGAGGCGTACGCGCCGGCTTCGAGCGCCAGTTCCTTCACCACGAAGCGATAGAGCATGGCATAATCGGCCATCATCAGCGCTTCCTGGTAGCGCAAATCAATCTCATGCTGCGACGGGGCGACTTCGTGGTGGGAGCACTCGACCTGAATGCCGAGCTGCTCGAGTGACACAACCGCCTTCTTGCGCAGGCGTGTGCCTTCGTTCACGGTCGAATAATCGAAGTACCCGTCACGGTCGAGCAATTCGGTGCCATTGGAATTGCGGAAGTAGAAGTATTCGATTTCCGGACCGGTGTAGAATGTCCAACCTTTGTCTTGTACTCGCTTCAACGTGCGCTTCAGAACCTGGCGCGGATCACCTTCGAACGGTGTGCCATCCGGCTTCTCAATATTACAGAACATCAGAGCGATGCGCTCTCCGGCTATCAGCCACGGGATGGTCCGAAATGTGGTGATGTCCGGGCGCGCCATCAGGTCGGACTCTTCAATGCGTACATACCCTTCGACCGAGGAACCGTCGAAGCCCTGCCCTTCTTCGAGCACACCTTCGATTTCCGAACGTGTGATCGACATGCCTTTCATGTGGCCCAGGACATCCGTGAAGAGAAGGCGGATGTACTTCACATTATTCTTGTCCAGGGCTGTGAGAACATCTGCATTGGTCTTTACCATAAGCGCCGCCATCCTCGCTGGTTTTGTGGTTGTCCGGTCTCCCGGAAAAGGCGCGAATCAATGGTTTGCAGAGCCCAAGTCAAACGGATTTTATCTCAATGTGGAACAATCGTGTATCGCCACAAGCCACAACGGGTTGTGGGCAAGCGGTTTCACGATGCTATTTGCGGGGTGGGAGAATCGGGCGAGAGAGCGAAAATCAGCCGACCGGATTCGGCTTGTGGGTCGGGCGGGTGAATAGAATCTTGTCGCGCAAGAGCCGGTCGATGACTTCGCTTGCTGTCTTCTCACCCATCTCTTTCCAATCGGCGCCAACTTGACCGTACCCTTTGTTGTCCACCCGTCCACGCCAAATTGTATTTCGCGATGCGACAGCCGTAAAGTCTACCTCGTATTTTAAGTCGCGTTCATGGAATACTCCCGCAAGTCTACGCTCTTCCCATCCGATCTCCGAAAGCTGAATCGTCAGAAGTCCATCCGGTTTGAACTGCCGGATCGACTCACGGTCAAAGTCCACCTGATCGTCGAGTGTCAGTCGATCTGTGTTCCGTATGATTGACTGAATGTCCACAGCAATGCCTAGTTGTCGGAAACGATCCGGCAATACAGCTGACATGCCAGCCACGACTTTTTCCGCAATCGTTGAGTCAAGACCCTGATGACCTATGAGAACATAGACCCGCGTGAAGGTATCGTATGTCTGCGAGTCTCCGACAGACTCAATCGAGGTGGACGCGCAACCCGCCATCAGGGCGAGGATCAGCGCACTGTATGCGAGAACGGTCAGCGAGCGGATGGAATGCATTGGACGCGCCTTACTCCGGCGTCAACGTTTGGATTCTAGCACCAGAATACTGACAGGCCGTGTCGCGGCCTCCAATGCGATGCCGTACTTGGTGAGCAACTCTGACTTCGCCGCACCCAGATCAGACACTGGCACAGTCAGGTCGTATTCGCCATCGGTGCTGGTATCATTCCAGATGATCATTCCCAACTGGGATTCAAGATGTTCCGCCAATTGGCCGAGGGACACTCCCGTGCCGATCCATTGGGCTCCTTCCAGTCGCGTTGTGGCGCCGGGGGCGGCGGCAGGAACCAGAAAGCCGGGGGCGCCAATGGTCATTGTCAGTCCGGGTGTCGGTGTCACGACGTTGTTGATCTTGAGATGCAACGCGTCGCAGAAGATTCGCAGGGCTTTGGCACGTCCCGGTTCGAAATCCATCGGGGGTGAGATATCGAGGCTGAGATCGAATATGGGTTCGAATTCCATCCCGGGATCGAACAGTATCCGCGTCAACGGCTCGCCTGAAAGACGGCTGACGATTTCGGAGAGCCGCCGTCCTTTGAATTCGATTTCGTATCGACGTCCCACCTCGCGTTCGATGATCGACGATTCGGCCTGCAAGCCAAAACGGTATCCGGATTGCGCGTGATTGACCGAAATCGAAAAGCCGGGCTCGGAAATTTTTACCAGCTCCGGGATGCGCAGCGAATCCGCCTCGAATGCGATCGGCGGAACCTCGCCCGACTTGAGGTACTGGGTGAGTACTTTGGCCGTAATCGAATTGGGATGGCCATACCACGAGACGGCCCCGAATCTGTCGATTAGGAACGTGCGCGGTATGCGTCGGATGTCGTACGCTTCATATGTCAGACTTGTCGTGTCGCACGCGATCGCTGGAAGCACGGTATTCTTGGTCAGGAATTCAGCGACCACTTGAGGCGATTCATTGCTCATCAGGACGAAGACCACGGAGTCCCCGCCGAACTGGCGCGATAGTTCATTCATTTGCGGTAAGGACAGCCGGCAGACGTCGCACCACGTTGTCCAAAAATCGAGTACGACGACTTTCCCCCTCATGTCGACGCCGAGATTTGTTGGTGTGTTGATCCACGTGATGTCCTTGAATGGTGGCGCGTTCGTCCCTGGTTCGGGGTATCCCTCGCCATGGCTGTAGGTCGCAAGGGCCATCACCAACACGGCCATCATCAGCGTGGCTGTGGAGCGTAGTCTCATCGGTTTACACCTTATCCGCGTACTTTTGCGCCGCCTTGATGAACGGCGTAATCAGATCGATCGGAATCGGGAAGATTGTTGTCGAATTCTTTTCTGCCGCGATCTCGGTCAGTGTCTGCAAATAGCGCAACTGCAATGTGGCCGGGTGCTTGCCGATGATTTCTGCGGCTTCCGCCAGCTTCACCGACGCCTGCAGCTCGCCTTCGGCGTGGATGATCTTGGCGCGGCGTTCACGCTCGGCTTCGGCCTGGCGCGCAATCGCGCGCTGCATCTCGACCGGCAGATCGACATTCTTCACTTCCACCACTGACACTTTTACGCCCCACGGCTCGGTCTGATCATCGATGATCTTCTGAAGTTGTTTGTTGATCTGATCGCGGTTGGCGAGCAAGTCATCCAATTCGAACTGACCGAGGATCGACCGCAACGTAGTTTGCGCGATCTGCGAGGTCGCCATCATGTAGTTGACGACGTTGACGATGGCTTGGTTGGCATCGACCACGCGGAAGTAGACGACTGCGTTCACCTTGACCGAGATGTTGTCGCGCGTGATGACATCCTGCGGCGGGACATCAAATGTTACGGTACGCAAATCGACCCGCTGCATCTTATCGATGATCGGAATTAGCAGGATGAGTCCGGGGCCTTTGGCGCCGATCAGTCGCCCGAGACGGAAGATGACGCCGCGTTCGTATTCACGCAGGATTCGTACCGAGTTGCCGAGTATGATCAGCGCCACAAATGCGACTATAATCGGCCCGATTGAGAGTGCGCTTGCATCCATGATCCGATCCTCCCTTAAGCTCAGTATGTCAGAATGTTCCGCGATGTCACCTGGTTATGACAACGGCTTTACTTGCAATACCATCCCACTCTTTGATACAACCTCGACCCGGCTGCCAGCGCCAACAGGCGACTGCGACTCGGCCTGCCAGTACTCCCCGGCAACATGGATCATCCCGAACCGTTCGAATGACTCTTTCGCTGTGCCAACCTGTCCAATCAGCCCTTCAGATCCGGTCACCGGTTTCGCCAGCCGGGCCTTCACTGCCAGTGCCACCCCGAACATGAAGAATGCGACTACGGTTCCCACAACCGCGAGAATCACGACGAGAGAAATCTTCACCGACGGATCCGGCGAATCAATGAGCATCACTGAGCCCATGATCATGGCGACAGCTCCGCCAATAGTCAAAAGCCCATGGCTGATGATCTTTAGCTCGAGCACAAATAGAATGATTGCGATTACGATCAGAGCCAATCCGGCATAATTGATCGGCAAGGTTTGGAGTGAATAGAATCCCAGGATGAGTGAGATCGCTCCGATAACTCCGGGTAAAATCGATCCGGGATTGTAGAGCTCCATCAGGATACCGAGCCAGCCGATCGACATCAGGATGTACGCGATATTCGGGTTGCTGATGACCGAGAGAAGTTTCTCGCGCCAGGTCGGCTCGATGCGTTCGACATCGGCGGCCTGTGTCAAAAGTGTGTCCTCGCCGCGCGGCAGTGTTACTACCTGCCCTTGCAACGAATCCAGCAGGTCATCGAAGTCAGCAGCAACAAAATCGACAACATTGGAATCGACCGCCTCCTGCGATGTAATTGAGACGGATTCGCGCACAGCGCGTTCGGCCCAGGCGGCATTGCGTCCGCGACGTTGGGCGATGGATTTGATGTTGGCGGCAGCGTCATTGGTCGCCTTGCCTGACATCACCGAATCCATCTTCCCTTCCATCGTGACCGGATGCGCCGCGCCAGCATTCGTGCCCGGCGACATCACCGCAAAATGACCTGAAACGAGAATGAACACTCCAGCGGACGTGGCGCTCGCGCCCGATGGCGACACGAAGGTAACTACCGGAATATTGGCGTTCAGTATGGCCTGAGTGATCTCGTGAGTGGTCGAGACAAGCCCGCCGGGCGTGTCGATTTCGATGATCAATGCCTCGGAGTTGGCGTCTTCTGCCTGCTCGATTGCATCTTCGACTTGCATGGCGGTCACCGGGCCGATGGCGCCCTTGATCGTCATGACATGGACAGTGCCGCCAATGACTGGTGACGATACCAGTGCCATCATCAGGGCAAGCACAACCTGTTGGAAGTGCGAAATTCTCATCTGTAAATGGTATACGTGAATTGGAGTCGGAATGCGAGAGTAATCGGCGAATGCGAACGGGTCAGCCCTTGGGCTGACTGGCGTCAGTGCGAGAGTATTCGAGCGCACAATGTCAGATTTCGTCATTCCAACTCCTGCGGTTCTTTGCAGGAGTTGGAATCTTTGTTACTTGGTTGCGTAAGGAACAAAGATTCCAGGCGCCACGAAGAGCCGTGGCGCCTGGAATGACGGTCTATAGAGTTTAGTGCCTAATACTCGCTCGACGCGAAATAGCGTTCGATACGATCGAGGAAGTCATTCACACGGGTTTCATCGGAGACTCCGATGCGTGCGGCGCGGCGCTTGCTCGAGTTGTTCTTCTTGGAAATGGACAGGGCCTCATCGAGAGTTATTTCCATTTTGTCCATGAACGACGACTGCGACGGGTGCAGTTGCGCGGTGGTTTCGTACAGGAATGGCACCGACGCTCCCATCTTCATCGCGAGGACCGTGTTCTCGAAACGTTCCTCGACCGCCAGTGGCAGCGGCAGGAACATCGAGAGAAACACGATATACCCCATCATCACCCAGCCAAAGATCAGCCCCACGAACGCGCCGCCGTATTGGTCGCCTTTGCCGATCTTCTGCACGTTGGCGACACGGAAGAACACCTTCGCCGCCAAGCGGAAGAGCCCAAATAGCAGCATCGAGGCGATCACAAACGCCCACATCGAAACCCACAGTGGCGCGGCGTGGAAATATCCCGACAACTCGCGCGTGAAGGAATCGTTGTAGTGCACCGCAACCACGATGGCCACGCACAGCCCGAGCGTGATCATGATCATGCGTACGAAACCGCGTTTGGCGCCCCAGCCGGCGCAGGCGATCACGCCGATCAACAACACCAGATCGATCAAGTTCATCATACTGCCCCCCAGTCGATATCCGGCCATCGGGTCGTGCAGAGCCAGACCACTTCCAGTCACACGACTGGCGCCCCGCCCCGATCCAACCTGCCGAAACGATCTCCCTATTCAGTTTTCAGTAAAGCTGATTGGTACTGCACTTGGCCCCCCAAGTGCGGCGACTGCCCCGTGGGCTTTATGCCCACGGGAC
>JBKKDE010000175.1:0-2882 GCA_046708665.1 Candidatus Zixiibacteriota bacterium
GGATACATCGTCGCAGAAGGCACTCCCGAGCAGGTGGCGCGTGTGGATCGCTCTCACACCGGCAAGTTTCTGCGTCAGGAACTGAAGAACGCTCCCCGCAGCGCCCGCGAAACGGTTGCTTCCCGGCGTGTCGCATCCGAACTTGCAGCATAAAAGGAATCACAGGATTCAAAGGAAGGATACGATGGGTAAGAATCTGGTACAGAAGATCATCAGCGCGCATCTGGTTGAAGGCAATGCTGTCGCGGGTCAGCCGATTGCAATTCGCATTGACCAAACACTGACACAGGATGCTACCGGCACGATGGCGTATCTGCAATTTGAAGCTCTCGGCATCGATAAGGTCAAAACGGAACGCTCCGTCTCCTATGTCGATCACAACATGCTCCAGACGGGCTTCGAAAACGCCGACGACCACCAGTACCTGCAGTCAGTCGCCGCGCGCTACGGTGTCGACTTCTCTCGGCCCGGAAACGGCATCTGTCATCAAGTGCATCTTGAACGTTATGGCATACCCGGCAAGACCTTGCTTGGCTCGGATTCACACACTCCCACAAACGGCGGAATCGGCATGTTGGCGATTGGTGCCGGTGGGCTCGATGTTGCGGTTGCAATGGCAGGCGGCGCCTTTAACCTGACCATGCCCAAAGTGATCCGCATCAATCTGACCGGAAAACTGGTTCACTGGGTTGCGGCAAAAGACATCATCCTGGAAGTCCTGCGTCAGTTGACTGTGAAGGGTGGTGTCGGAAAGATCCTGGAGTACACCGGTGAAGGGGTCGCCTCATTGACTGTGCCGGAACGTGCCACGATCACGAACATGGGCGCCGAACTCGGCGCGACCACGTCGATCTTCCCATCCGACGAGAACACCCGGAAGTACATGGCCATGCAAGGGCGCGACAACGACTGGGCTCCACACTCAGCCGATCCGGACGCCACCTACGACGATACGATTAACATCGATCTCTCCACACTCGAGCCCATGATTGCGCAACCGCAATCGCCGGACAATGTCGTACCGCTCAGCAAGATCGCTGGCTTGAAGGTGGACCAGGTGTGCGTCGGCTCGTGCACAAACTCATCACTCTACGACCTCATGGTCACAGCCGCGATCCTCAAAGGACGTCATGTTCACGAAGACGTTAGCATGACGGTGACTCCCGGATCGCGTCAGGTCTTCACCGCCATCGCCCACAACGGAGCACTTGGCGATCTCATCGCGGGCGGCGCACGCATCCTCGAATCGGCCTGCGGACCGTGCATAGGCATGGGCCAAGCGCCACCGTCGGGCGGAGTATCGATACGGAGTTTCAACCGCAACTTTGAGGGACGTTCCGGCACCAAGAACGACAAAGTCTATCTCGCCTCGCCGCAGGTGTGTGCGATGTGCGCCGTCAATGGCGAGATCACTGATCCTAAGACTTGGGGCCCAGAGCCGAAGATCGTGCTGCCTGAGGCGATCCCCTTGGATGATGCCTTGATCGTCAAGCCACCGCAGGACCGTAAGTCGGTTGAGATCCGTCGCGGACCGAATATCAAGCCGCTTCCCAAGCAAGTTCCACTTCCCAGCTCGATCAGCGGCGAAGTTCTGCTTAAAGTCGGCGACAACATCACAACGGATCACATCATGCCGGCCGGTGCCAAAGTCCTGCCGCTGCGCTCGAACATTCCGGCCATCTCGGAATTTGTGTTCGTGCGTGTCGATCCTGACTTCCCGAAGCGCGCCAAGGAGAAAGGCGGCGGCATCATCATCGGTGGCGAGAACTACGGTCAGGGTTCCTCGCGCGAACACGCTGCGCTGGCGCCAATGTTCCTCGGAGTGCGCGCAGTGATCGCCAAGACGTTTGCGCGAATTCATCACGCAAATCTAGTCAACTTCGGGATCCCGCCGCTGACCTTCGCAAATATTGCTGACTATGACAAGGTCGAGCAGGGTGACGTTCTCGAGCTTCCTGGCCTCACTGAGCGCATCAAAAACGGCTCCCCAGTGATTGCGAAGAACACGACCAAGGGAACTGAGTTCGAACTGACGTATGATCTATCGCCGTTTAATCGCGCCGTACTGCTCGAAGGCGGCCTGTTGAACTATACCAGCCGTCACGCGGCATAGCGAAATTCCGGGGGACACCGCACATGGAATCACAGACGGCCGAAGCGCTGAAGACCACGCCGCTGACCTCAGTCCACGAAGCCGCTGGCGCACGTATGGTTCCATTTGCCGGATACCTGATGCCGGTGCAATACACCGGCATTATCCCCGAGCATCGCGCAGTGCGAACATCGGTCGGCATTTTCGACCTATCGCATATGGGAGAGTTCGAAGTCCGCGGCTCCGGCATGCTCGAGTTTCTCGAACGCATGACCACCAACGATGTTGGCTCGCTCGAGTGGTACAAGTGCCAGTACACGTTGATGATGAATGACGAGGGCGGCATAGTCGATGATTTGCTGATCTATTTCCTTCCTGAAGGCGCGATGTTAGTGGTGAATGCCGCCAATATCGAGAAGGACTTTGCCTGGCTGAAGAAGCATTGTCCGCCCGATGTGCAGTTGATAAATCGCTCCGATGACATCGCGCTAATTGCGATTCAAGGGCCCAAGGCACAGGCAGTAGTCTCGCGGTTGATCGAGTGCGATCTCGACGAGATTGAGTACTATCAAGCCGCCGAAGGAACCGTCAACGGGCATCGAATCATCTTTTCACGCACCGGATACACGGGCGAAGATGGGTTCGAGATCTATGTACCGAATGATCTGGCTCAAAGCTGCTGGGAAGCGGCGATGGAAGCCGGAGAGGAATTTGGCATCACCCCGATCGGCCTCGGTGCGCGCGATACGCTGCGTCTCGAAATGAAGTTTGCCCTCTATGGCAACGACAT
>JBKKDE010000176.1:0-4548 GCA_046708665.1 Candidatus Zixiibacteriota bacterium
AGGCATTCCTGCCTGTCCTATCGTCTCTGATTGACGGTGGCACTTTCACCGTCGATCAGAGACGAAATACTATCCCACCGTAACATTTCGATTCGTGCGACCAATCCAAAGACGATTGGCGCACACAAATCGAACGACAGGCAGGAATGCCTATCCTCCTAATTCAATTCTCGCGGATTGTAGTTTCGGATACCATCCTCCGAGGTTATTCCACCCAATCCGCAATAAACACATTCGTCTCGCCTGGCTTGGCTTGATTGCGGTTGGAGGCGAAGACCAGCTTGGTGCCGTTTTTATTCCACATCGGGAAACCGTCGAAGGTTTCGTTGTGGGTGATTTGCTCGAGGCCGGTGCCATCGATGTTGATCATGAAGAGATCGAAGTTGCGCATCTTGGGATCGTTCATGTTGGAGGCGAAGATGAGTCGCTTGCCATCGGGATGGAAGAACGGACAGAAATTCGCTGATCCATTGCTGGTCACCTGACTTTTACCTGTGCCATCCGCATTCATCACCCACAGCTCCAGCTTGCCGGGACGGATCAGACCTTGATTGAGGAGGTTCCTGTAATCGGAGATCTCTGTTGAATCAGTCGAATGGCTGGCCCGGAAACAGATCATCCTGTCATCCCATGAAAAGAACGCGCCTCCATCGTAGCCGAGTTCATTGGTCAAGCGGGTAGGATTGGTGCCGTCGACGTTCATCGTGTAAAGCTCTAAGTCACCGTCGCGGACTGATGTGAAGAGGATTTTCGTGCCGTCGTTGGAATACACCGCCTCGGCATCATAGCCGTCGGTTTCAGTCAAGCGCTTGAGATCGCCACCGTCGGGCATGCACGTAAACACGTCATAGCCCTTGTACAGTGGCCAGACATACCCCTGCGACATCGACGGCTTCGGCGGACAGGAGTCATCGACCGGATGAGTCGAGCAATAAACGATTCGTTGGGCATCGGGAGCCCAGAATGAGCAGGTCGTCACGCCTTTACCCGTCGAGACTTGACGCACATCTGAGCCGTCAATGTTCATCGTGAAAATGCGATCGCACGGGTAGCCATCGCGTGTCGATTGAAACACAAGCTTCTCACCATCGTGGCTGAAGTATGCTTCAGCGTTCTCGCCGCCGAACGACAGTTGCCGTAAGTTGCGAATTCGTTGCTCGCCGGGCATGAGGAGCAAAGAGTCAGAATTCGGCGCGGCAATGCTCACTTTTCCGCTCGAGAACTGCCATGAACGTGCGAACGTGACACGCTCCGACACTGTCGGATGTGAATAGCGCCAGAACTTGATAAAGGCCGAAGGATTGGGATTGCTCAGGTTGTTGGCAGCCAGTTTCTCGAACGCACCGATGGCCGACTCGCTATCGTGAGTCTTTTCCAGGCCAAAGATGTCGGCGTCGTGCTCGAAGTTGCGCGAGATACCGTTTTGCAGCGGTGAAAACACAAAACCGATGACGGAGAAGCTGAGCGCGATCAACGGCATGCTGGCAAAACTCGACAGCCGGCTGAACCCGAAACGTGCCCTGTACCTTGCGATCATTCGATCCATCGCAAGGTGGGCGAGATAGCCCGTGACGAAAATGAACCCCACCGCAACTGCCAGTCCGATCCACACATGGTGCAATAGGTAATGACCCATCTCGTGCCCAACAACGAACAGCACCTCCGAAGGATCCATTCCGGCGAGCAGATTGTCGTAGAGAACAATTCGCTTGGTCTTCCCGAGACCTGTCACATAAGCATTGAATTTTTGGTGTCCTTGGAGGCATTCATGACAAACACACGGGAATCGGGGATACCCGATTCTGCCGCCAGGTCGAGGATCTGCGCGCGAAGAGGAGTGTCATCCATCGGCTTGGTCTCATAAAAGATCGGCGTCAGGACGATGGGAGAGAGAATTACAATGAAGATGACCAGCGGCACCGAAACCACGCCCAGCCATGCCCACCAGGACCGTGGGTTGCGCCGGATGATCGCATACATGATGGCTGCCAAGATGGTGAATACGACGATGGCGACTCCCAGCCCCTTGGCCAGCTCCAGGACCCATTCGCCGAACGACTGATTCGACAAGCCATACTGATGCTCGAGATGAAAGCCGGAGTAGTACTCCAGTGGCAACGAGGCCAGTTGAACTATTCCGATCAGTGCGAGCAGGTAGAGCGAGAGTACAATCAACCGTTTCTTGCCGACCCGTTCGGCCCAAGTGAGCATACGGCTCGAGAAGCCGGTAAACAGCAGGACGATCCAGATCAGTGCGCCAAAGATGAAGTTGACGAAGTAGAGTATGTTCTTCGTGTTGGAATACTCAATGGCATCGGCGCGTCGCTCGGGGGTCATCTCACCCCATCCTGCGTCGGTGGATGAGTTGTCCTGCGCAAGTACGACCCCGCACAAACCAATGACAGCCGCCACGAGTACCGCCAACACTAGCGGTTGCTGGATCATTGACCGACTATTCATGCACATGCCCCTTTGCATCACTCCGCGAAGGTAGAATTGTTTCCCACCTACGGCAATCGCAAAGCGAGCCGGTCTATATAGTGCAATGAGCGATAAAAGCGGTCCACATGGGTGAGGGGCCATGTGGGGGACCAGCCACAGAGACTGGACGCTGCCTAGGGTGAAGCCGAAGGCGGTTGCTGATCAGGGTCTGTGGTAGCGCCCTTCATCGTGTCGCGGAGCAGGGAATAGCGCCCCGACAGGATACGGTTCACCACGGCGATGAATTCGTTCGTGGTGAGTTGTTGCAACGACAACGGGTGCCAGATCGTCTTCCGAGGTCGGACAGGCCGGTTCATACGCACCTCTCCATCTGGGTTGTGTGCCCTACGAAGACTGCTCTTAACGTTGTCCAGCTACTTAATGTGTCACAAGGTGAGCTATAGGTCGCGCGATCCCCTTATCTGACTGAAATACGCGACAATTTTAGTATTTGTATGAGAAAATTTGTAGACGGCGATACTCACGGCATCAATTTTTCCGAATTGACTTGGACTCGCATCAGGAATCAGATTAAGAAGTTGTAAGATGCCGGGGCGTCGCACAAAGGATTCCCCGGCAGCTTTTTTGAGATTAGCCACGATGAGCGCCAAAACCAACGATACCGGATTCCGTCGACTGGCCGGAATGGCCGACCTCTTGCCCGATGAAAGCGCCCAATGGGTGCGGGCGGAGTCCATCGTGCGCGATGTCATGCAGCGATTCGGGTTTGGCGAGATCCGTTGCCCAGTCATGGAGCTCACCGAACTGTTCGAGCGCGGCACGGGCGAATCAACCGACATCGTACAGAAGGAAATGTACACATTCACTGACCGTGGCGACCGCTCAGTGACTCTGCGCCCAGAGGGCACACCATCGGTTATCCGTGCATACCTTGAAGAGTCGCTTGGAGCCAAACGCCAGACTTGGAAGCTCTACTATATTGGTCCGATGTTCCGAGCCGAACGTCCTCAGCAAGGTCGTTTGCGGCAGTTCCACCAATTTGGAGCCGAGTTGATCGGCCCGGCGGGTCCTGAGGCGGATGTCGAGACGATCGCGCTTGCCAACACGGTACTGAAGGAAATCGGTGTCCCCGATGTCTCATTGGTGATCAACTCAATTGGTGGGCCGCAAGCACGCATCGAACTTAATACGTCGCTGCGTGAGTTTCTGGCAACCCCGGAGGTGTTCGAGACAATTGACGCTGACTGCAAGCGTCGCGCGACAACCAATCCGCTACGGATCTTCGACTGTAAGAGTGAGAAGTGTCAGACGGTCTACAAGAACGCCCCCTCGATCGATACGTTTCTGACCGCCGAAGACCGCGCACACTTCGCCGCAGTGAAGCGCGGGCTCGACAAGCTCGGCATCGCCTACACTATCGACCTGCGGTTGGTGCGTGGACTGGACTACTACACTCGCACAACCTATGAGTTCAAGACCACGCGTTTGGGCGCGCAGGATGCCGTCTGCGGCGGTGGGCGTTATGACGGTTTGGTCGAGATTCTGGGAGGTGCGCCAACTCCGGCAGTCGGGTTTGCCGCTGGGTTTGAACGGGTATTGGGTTCGCTTGCCGACGATTCAAAAGCCGAGCCGAAGCGGTTGGACGTGTTCGTCTGCGCCATGGGTGAAGCCGCGGTGATTCGTACAAGCGAGGTTGTCGCCGCGTTACGCACCATGGGACTGTCAGCAGACCGCGATTTTCTGGGGCGCGGCTTGAAGGCGCAGATGAAAGAAGCCGATCGTTCCCAGGCAAGGTATGTGATCATCATCGGCGACGATGAAATCGCGAAGGGGCAATACGCCCTCCGTGTTATGGATTCGGCAGAACAAAGAGAAATACCTGACGACTTGTTGGAGTGGACACGCGCGATGTTTGCGTGAGAACTGTTTAGAGGACCTATGCTGATCATTGAAGATATCAAACGCACACACACATGCGGCGAACTGCGCGCCACACACGCCGGCCAGACTGTTCGCTTGAACGGCTGGGTTGCCCAATGGCGCGATCTGGGCGGACTGTCATTCATCGATCTGCGCGACCTTTATGGGATCACGCAGATTGTGTTC
>JBKKDE010000177.1:0-4203 GCA_046708665.1 Candidatus Zixiibacteriota bacterium
CCTGACACCCTTGTCGCGACGAGCATGTCAGGAGCTTTGCGCCGTCGAATGTCAGCGAGAACAACCATTCAGCAGGCGCGGTGCACCAGCCTACGAGTTTGATCGGACCGGTCGTAGGGGCGTATTGCATACGCCCCCGCGGCGATCGTCCCGGAATAACAAGCGATTCATTTCGCCCTTTGCACGCGATTCGCGTTCGGCACCTGCCTCGCACACGTTGCATGGCGTATGCAACACGCCCCTACGCAATCCATGATCCGCTCATCGTTGAATTTGGCACCATCGGCATGTCCAATGTCCCGAACTTCCCACTCCAACCCCTCGTAAATGCCAATTGAGCCGCGGCTTGCGGTTGGTTACCTTAACACTTCTGGGATTTAGACGATCATGATCACATTGGGAGGGTCACTTGGATAAAACAGAACTGCTTTTAAAATCGCTGACCGAAGCGCATGGTGCGCCCGGCGACGAAAGCTCCGTACGTGCTGTGATGGCGGCGCACATGCCGACCTACGCGCGTCTCTCGACAGATAAGCTGGGTTCACTCATTGCCCATGTTCCCGGCAAGAGCGAGCACCCGCGTGTGCTTCTCGGATCGCACATGGACGAGGTCGCCTGGGTTGTGCGCGAAGTCACCAAAGACGGATTCCTCAAGGTATTCCCGTTGGGCGGCTGGTGGGGGCATGTGATGCTGTCGCAGCGTTGCTGGATCCACACGGCGAATGGCCCGATCCTCGGTGTCTTCGGCTCCACGCCGCCGCACTTGCTCCCCGATGACAAACGCAAGAACGTGATTGAGCCCAAGGACCTCTACATCGACGTCGGCGCGACCGATTCATTCGATGCCGCCAAGAAACTCGGCCTACGCAATGGCCAGTATGTCACGCCGTACTCTGATTTCCAGATCATGGCGAATCCTGATCTTTATCTAGCCAAGGCATTTGACAACCGCGTCGCCTGCGCTCTCGTTTGCGATGCAGTCAACGCCACCAAGCCCAACACTCAGCCGTTCTCGCTCTATGGCATCGGCAGCGTGCAGGAAGAAATTGGTTTACGCGGCGCCGGAACTGCGGCGTGGGCGATTGATCCCGATGTAGCCCTCATCATCGATGTGGGGATTTCGCGCGACACGCCAGGAATTGATGCACCGGGCGAACGTCTCGGCGGCGGTGTGGCGATTGATGTCTACGACGCCGGCATGATTCCGAACAAGGGATTCCTGTCGCTGGTCATCGAGACTGCCGAACGCAACAAGATCAAGTATCACCTGTCGTCGATGGACCGTGGCGCGACCGATGCCGGACGTGTCCATATGTCGCGTTACGGTGTCCCGACTGTGTCGATTGGCCCGCCGTCGCGTTACATCCACTCGCACAATTCGATCATTTCGCGCAAAGACTACGACGCCTGCATCAAGCTGATCATGGCGGTGTTGAAGCAACTCGACCAGAAGACTGTCGAGGGCTTCACCGGCCTGCGCGCCGGCAGCAAGACTACGGCGAAGAAGGCCGCGAAGGGACGTAAGTAAGTGGCATTGAAGTTTCTCGATACGCGCAAACGCGAGCTGGTGGAGTTCGCGCCGCTCGAGCCGGGGCATGTCCGCATGTATACCTGCGGGCCGACGATCTACAACTTCGCCCACATCGGCAATTTGCGCACATTCTTGTTCGAGGACTTGCTACGTCGCTATCTGAAGTGGCGCGGATTCAAAGTCACGCAGATCATGAACCTGACCGACATCGATGACAAGATCATCAAGGGATGCCGGGAGAAGAAGGTATCGCTCAAGGAGTTCACCGAGCCATTCAAGACGGCATTCTTCGAGGACCTGGATTCGCTGCGTTTCGAGCGCGCCGAGAAGTATCCGGCGGCGACCGACCATGTACCCGAAATGGTCACGCTGGTGCAAAAGATGATGGAGCACGGCCACGCTTACAAAGCCGAGGATGGGTCCATCTATTTCAGCATCGCCTCGTTCCCGAAGTATGGCGAACTGTCGCACATGGACCTCGACTCACTCAAGTCGGGGGCACGTGTAGCATCTGACGAGTATGAGAAAGATTCCGTGTCGGATTTCGCGCTCTGGAAGGCCTGGGATGAGAATGATGGCGATGTTTTCTGGGAAACACCGTTAGGGAGGGGGAGGCCCGGGTGGCATCTCGAGTGCTCGGCCATGGCGATGAAGTATCTCGGCGAGACATTCGACATTCACACCGGCGGTGTAGACAACATCTTCCCGCATCACGAAAACGAAATCGCCCAGTCGGAATCGGCGACCGGTAAACCGTTTGTGAAGTACTGGATGCATTCGGAACACCTGATCGTCGATGGCAAGAAAATGTCGAAATCGCTGGGGAATTTTTATACGCTCCGCGATTTGCTCGATAAGGGCTACTCGCCGGTCGCGATTCGTTATCTCCTGATCTCAACACACTACCGCGCTCAACTCAATTTCACATTCGCGGGCATTGATGGCGCCAAAGGCGCTATCGAGCGCCTCCGCGACTTCCATCACCGTCTGGGCGAAATGTCAGAATCCGGCGCGGCCCATGCTGATTTCCTCGCCGCTGTCAAAGAGACGAAAGACCTGTTCACAGAAAACGTGGACAGCGACCTCAATATCTCCGGCGGACTGGGAGTCCTGTTCGAGTTCATCAAAGAGACCTACAAACGCATGGAGATCGGCGGTGTAAACGCCGCCGATGCCCAAGCCGCACGCTTACTGGTCGAGGCCATCGATCAACTCCTCGATATTCTCCGTCTCGATGCCTCTGGAGTCGACGCCGCCAAGGTTGAAGCCCTGATCTCCGAACGCAAAGATGCCCGAGCTCAGAAAAACTGGGAACGCGCCGACGAAATCCGCGACCTCTTCGATCAAATGGGCATCATCGTCGAAGACACGCCCAGCGGCACGAGGTGGAAACAGAAAGTGTAGGGTGTGTGCGCTCTTTGCACGCGCCGCTTTGGCGGCTACAAAAAATCGTGCGTGCATCCTTCGGCTTTGCTCAGGACCTCCGGAGAGCGCACGCACCCAACGGTCTCGGAAGTCACTTCTCAGACGAGTTCGAGATCGTCAGCTTAAACCCATCGGGATCAGTAACAGTAAACCCGATGGGGCCCCAAGGGAGAGGACCGGGGCCATCGTTAAGAGTGATCCCGTTTGATTTTGCCTGTCCCGCAAGCGCTTCAATGTCTTGATTCGTTTCGAGATAAAGACGCATCCCAACGCCCTTGACGCGATCACGTCCCTTCCCGAAATCGTCTTGCGAGATGCCCAAGCTGGCCTTACCGGCTTCGAGCATCACACCCTGCAATAAATCACCGTCTTTCCACTCTTCTTTGACTGTAAAGCCAAGACCGTCCCGATAGAACGCCAGACTCTTCGAGACATCGTTTACGGTCAGAGATGCGAAAAGTCCGCCGGCTTCCAGGCTCATTCGTGCCATTAAATCCTCCTTAGTTAAAGTTATAGACCAAATCTGAGAGATTATACCATTAAGGGGTTGTTCTGCCATCATCGATAAATCGTCGGATGCTTCGCCCCACGCTTGCCGAATTCCGCGAAGTACACAGCATAATCCGCATCCGAGAAGAGTATGAAGCGGACAAGATCGAAAGCGTCGGGGTTTGCAGTCACAAAGTCACAAACAGTCCGCACAGCGATCGGCCCTGCGTCTTTAATCGGATATCCATAAGCCCCGGTGGACAATGAAGGAAAGGCGATCGACCTGGCGCGAGCTTCCATCGCGCGCATCATGCTCTCGCGATACGCCGATGCCAGTTCAATCTTATCCGACGGGAGCCCCGCATGAATCGGCCCCACCGCATGCACGACCCACTTCGCCTTCAATGATCCACCACCAGTAATCACGGCCTTGCCCGTCGGGCACCGTCCGAGCTTACGGCATTCGGCCATGATTGATGGCCCACCGGCACGGTGGATCGCGCCATCGACTCCGCCGCCTCCCCGTAATCCGGAGTTGGCGGCATTCACGATTGCATCCGTTTTCTCAGTCGTGATGTCGCCGCGCTCGGCCTCGAAGCGTGTCTTGCCTATGTTGAATGTGATCGCTGGCATGGTTGCATGGTTGGGTTTGATTGTGGTACAGGCGTCCTCGCCCGCATGCTCGTAAGTGCAGTAGGGTGGGTGCGCTCTTTGCACCCACCGTTGTTTGTGTCGTCGGATAAACGGTGGGTGCAAAG
>JBKKDE010000178.1:0-3984 GCA_046708665.1 Candidatus Zixiibacteriota bacterium
ATCGTGGACGAAGTATCGGCGTGTGCGCCGGGTCGGGGTGCCCAAGAGTCATCCCGAACACGCAAAACACGAGCGGCGGCAATCCGAGCAACTCTGCCAATTCGAACGGGTGATTGCGCGCACCGCCTATGTAACACCCACCCAATCCGATACCCTCAACCGCACTCAAGAGCGTTTGCGCGAAGATGGTTGAGTCGATCACGGAGAGGAGCAACAACTCGATGAACTTGGCATCGAAGTCATAACCCGCCTGCTCGCACACGGCCTTCGCGCGATTGAGGTCGGCGCAGTGCGCGAGGAAGACCGGGCATTCGACAATCTGTTGCTGATTGCCACACAGGGCCGCGATCTGCTGCTTCTTCGCGTGGTCGCGCACCACGATCACCGAGTAGCACTGCAAATTGGATGATGTCGAGGACCGTTGCGCCGTTTCGATGCGTGGTAGAAGTGTCGTGTCGGGGACCGACTCGTTGGTGAAGCGTCGGATGGAACGGTGCGAACGGAGCGATCGCACAACCGGATTGCTCTCGAAATCGATTGTCATAAGCGCTCAGGCAGGGAGGAGGCGTTTCATCACGGCAATCTGACCCTTGTGATGCGCCTCGTGATCGACGACGTGGTAGAGAATCCACTCCAAAGAAAATTGGGCTGTGTCAGTTGGATCGCCGGCGTCGAGCGGGGTGAACAGTCGATCCAGATCTTCATCCTCAAGCGTCTTCAGGTCGACCTTGGTTTGCTCGCGGACTACATCGAGGGTCTTCAAGTAGTACTCGAGCGGTTGACCGGTAATCTGCGGCATGTCGAATCGGATCGGAAAGGCGATCTTCCATTCGTCGTCCATGGGGCGGCGCATGATATCCTCACCGATCCACGAACACTCGACAGCTGCGATGTGCAAAAGTAGCGTGGCAATCGATTCTGTTTTCTCATTCGGATGCCACGACAACTGTTCGGGAGTCAGTCCTTCGACATACTTCTTCACCTGCCTGCGTACATCTTCCATCTGCGTCAGGTAGCGCCCGATACGCGGCGGATAACCTGCGAATGGCAGTATGGTTCTGTTGTTACTCACCCCAATCCACCTGTACGATGTGCCCGAGGGCAGGGAGTTTCATCAAATCATCGATTACACTTTGCGGGACCGGGTCGTCCACAGCGACGATGCCGAGAGCGGTGCCGCCGCGCTGCTTTCGTCCCAAATTCCACGACGCAATATTAACCTTTGCTGATCCGAGAAGCGCGCCGACTGAACCAATGACACCCGGACGATCCTGATTGGTGAAGATCAACACTCGTCCCGACGGTGCGATATCGAGCGGGAATTCATCGATCTGCCTCAGCCGCAACGACGATCCATGTTCGACCACCCCGACGACCCGATGCGCCTGCCCGCCAATCGTGGCATCGACCGCAATCGCGTTGGCGAGATCCTCTTTCGACGACTGATCAATGACTGCGACTCTCACATGACGTTCGGCCGCAATAGTCATCGCATTGACCATTGTAATTGCCGAATCGGTTTGTGGCGAAAGAAACCCCTTCAGGGCCGCTGCCGTAACCAGACGCGACTCATGCTGAGTTTGTGATCCCAATTCGATTGTGATCGAATCGCACGCTCCCGTTTCCATCATACGCAGCAGCAGGCCGACACGCTCAGCCAGCTTGAGGTAGGGAAGAAGCCGTGGCAGATCGGAGGGGTCGGCAATTGGGAGATTGACCGCATTGACATACACACCCTCGACGAACGCGCGTTTGACCGCCTGCGCAATTTCGATGGCGACTTTGGTCTGACTCTCGGCGGTTGAAGCTCCCAAGTGCGGTGTCACGACGACATTCTCATTCGAATCAAACCAGTGATCCTCCGGCGGCTCTTTCTCAAACACATCCAACGCGCATCCGGCGATTCGCCCTTCGGTCATGGCAACAGCCAGCGCCTTTTCGTCGATGATACCCCCACGCGCGGCGTTGACCAGAAGCGCTGAGCTCTTCATGCGCTTGAGCATCGCCGCATCAATCAGATTTCGCGTCTTGTCGTTCAGTGGCAGATGCAGACTGATGACATCACCATTCGCGACAACATCATTCAAATCCATCAGGGTCACATTCGATGCCTTGGCTGCTGCTTCGGTCACGAATGGATCATAGGCGATCACGCTCATCCCGAATGACTGCGCCCGCAGTGCGACTTCGCGTCCGATGCGTCCAAAGCCGACCAGCCCGAGTGTCTTGCCGAACAGTTCATGCCCGCCGAATCGTCCCTTTTCCCACTTACCAGCTTTCACGGAATTGTCCGCGGGGACAATCTTGCGCGAGAGCGTCAGCATCATCGCCATGGTCAATTCCGCCACGGCGATGGAATTCGCCGCCGGAGTATTGATGACAACAATTCCGCGCGCTGTGCAGGCATCCAAGTCGACATTCTCAACACCGACTCCGGCACGCGCGACCAGCCGCAGATTGGGGGCCGCCGCGATAGTCTTCGCGTCGATCTGATGTTCACTGCGGATGACAACGGCATCGGCGCACTTCAGTGCGCTCAACAACTCCGCGCCCTTCAGCCCCGGTTGCAGATCAATATCAAACGACGTCACACCTTTCAGTATATCCACGCCCTCTTGCGAGAGCGCAGTAGGGATGAGAATCCGCCACTTTGATGATCCTGATGATTTAGCGCGATTGGGCAAAACGATCTATCTCCGCCAGGCAGGTGTTTAGCTGTTCCAAGGTTGTCTCGCCGACATGGCCGATGCGGAATGTCGAGTCCTTGAGTTTTCCGTAGCCCGCCGAGATCACGACATTCAAAGTGCTGAGAAGATGCTTATCCAAAGTAGCAAAGTCGATCTTGTGCGTGTTTACCACAGCCGTGGTCGCATCCGAACGATGGCCCTGTTCGGCAAAGCACGCCCAGCCCGCCTCGGCCCACTCCTGCGTCCGCGTAGCAAGTTGGCGATGACGCTTCCAACGGTTCTCCAGTCCTTCGGCTTTGATCCGCTCGAACTGCTTATCCAATCCGAACATGTGAGGCAACGACGGCGTGGTCGGTGTCTGCGACTTCTTGCCGAACTCCTCGAACACGAGAAAGTCGAAATAGAATCCGCGATTGGGCACAGTCCTTGCGCGCGCCAATGCCTTCGGCGAAATAGAATACACAGTGAACCCCGGCGGCAATGCGAGCCCCTTCTGCACCGAAGCGAAACAAACATCCACGCCCCAGTCATCAACCATCACCGGTGTCGCGGCCAAGGCGCTCACAGTATCGAGGCAGAATACCACATCGGGGTATTGCTTGATGATCGATGCGATCTCCGACAACGGATTCATCACCGCTGTCGATGTCTCGGAGAAAACGACACACACAGTGTCGTACTTGCCGGTATCGAGCGACTTCTTCAGTTCATCCGGACGATTCGCTTTGCCCCACTCGACCGCATTGGCGTCAGTCTCCTTGCCACACTCACGTGTGATCATGTGCCATTGCTCGGAAAACGATCCGCAGGTCAAATGCAACGCACGTTTGGCGACCAAATTGCGCGAACACGCCTCCATCAATCCAATCGCCGACGATGTACTGAAGTACACGGCGTTTTTCGTCTGCATCAACCATTGTGCCTTCTGCTGCAAACGGTCATGAAGTTGGGCGAATTCCTTACCGCGGTGATTGATCGGCGGAGTCCCCATCGCCCGCAGAACGTCGGGGTGAACGTTAACCGGCCCCGGTATGAACATCCATTTAGACTGAGCGAAGTCGAAGTCTTTGTCAGGAATTGTGGTCATCAAGCTCCCCATAAGCTGCAGATCTCAGCCGCGAAGCGCCAAAGATGCAGGGGAGAGCACGATTAGTCCACCGCAATCAACGCCGAAATCCGACAGTAGGTACTCGTACCCGCGAGGGGACTGCAGTAGCGCAGGCTTTAAGCCAGCGCGCACAGGCAGAAAGCCAGGCCCCCTGACCAGCCTGGCCGTTGCGGCGTCCCCCGGGTGGGA
>JBKKDE010000179.1:0-10016 GCA_046708665.1 Candidatus Zixiibacteriota bacterium
GTCATCGGTCGTGCACCGCGACAACGCCTACCGCATCGGCCGCAAACTCTGCGAGACTCTCAAAGAGCTGATCCCCAGACAGCAGTTTGAGGTGATCATCCAGGCAGCCATCGGCGGCGGCAAGCCCATCGCCCGCGAATCGGTCAAACCACTTCGCAAAGACGTTATCGCCAAACTCTACGGCGGCGACGTTACCCGTAAACGCAAACTTCTCGAGAAGCAAAAAGAGGGGAAAAAGCGGATGAAGCGGGTGGGTAAAGTTGATGTTCCGCCGGAAGCATTCCTCGCTGTACTGAAGATCAGCGACTGATCCAATCCAAATGAAAGGCGGGGTTCCCCGCTCGGTCCTCCAATTGCATCAGATCCTACGTGTCCGTGACTGTGAGAGCAATTCCTCCGCTCTCAGTCGGCTCGTACATGACACCGAGATAGTCTTCTACATGAATACCTTCTGCGCGCCCATCAAGAACTGAATCGATGTGAAGCCCGTCGGGCGAACCGACGTCCTTCTTGCGGACTCGCAACTCCTTCGCCACCCGCACCGGATTGCCCCCTGCATCGCGAATGACCAGCACTTCGGGAGCGTACAGATCGGTCGAATCGTTTTTCATGACGATCGCAACGGATCCGTCGGACAATTTGACTGTCGTCCCAACCGGAAAGATTCCGACAACATGCACAAATGCCTTCATAACCAACGGATCATACCACTCGCGACCCTTGTAGAGGAGCCGGCGGACGGCCTCATCGGGACTAATCGTCTCCTTTTGATAGACCCGCCCCGAGGTCATGGCATCGAACGCATCGCATACACTGATGATGCGCGAGAACAGATGCAGAGGACGCGGCCTTGACAGTTTCGGATACCCTGACAAGTCCATTTTGAGATGATGCTCGAACGCTCCGGCGATGGCAACGCCCGATTCGGGGTCGAGAGGGCGCATGCTGGCGAGGGTGAGGGCGCCAAGCGTAGGATGCCGCTTAATCTGGTCCCAGTCATCGTCGTTGAAGTCCCCAGGTTTGGCGATAAGATCGCGCGACAGTTTGACATTGCCGATGTCGTGAAAGAGGGCAGCCAGACCAAGCGACGCCAAGCGTACCCGTTCAATCCCTAAGCGCATCCCAACCGCAATCGAATAGATCGCAACATTGACAGAGTGGTAGAATGTGTACTCGTCGAAATCCTTGAGTGAGGCAAACTCCAAGAGGATTTCCTCGTCATGCGCCACTTCGTCGATCATTTGGTGCACAACCCGCTGCACCGATCCTGATTCAAACGAATTACGGTCGCGGACGCGTTCCCAGAAGTCCTGCACAACTGCTTCGGATCGTTGAAACAGCGCATGCGCACGCCGCCGCTTGAGTTTCCCATGATCGATGTTGGAATCCAAACTGCGGGCGTCGAGGAATACATCTGAATCTGTGGATGCCAAAGGCGTGATCGTCACCCGCGAGATCCCCACGGCTTTCCAGGTTTCGACTAAACTCGCGAACGGATCAGTCGACCGGCGGTCAGTACTGGCGAGAGCGAAGAGAACCTGATCGATTTCACGCGGAGGAGTCTCGTTGGTGATGGTAATTCCACCCAGGTGCAATTCAGAAAACCGCGCCGCGAGCGAACGTCCGAACGAAAACTCACGGTCGTAGTTGAGGCGCTCTCCGTTGAAGAAGATGTAGTCGTTCTGATACGTAATCGCGCAATCGGCACCGCTGGCAAACAACTGCGCCAGCGCTTGTGAGAGTTCTTCACGTCGAGTGCGGAACGCGTTGTTGTTCTCGTCATAGACCGCTGCCGACCGCCACGCGGAGTAAAACGCCCGAAGCGCCGTTGTCGCCAGCGCGTAGTTGCCGGACCGTGAGGACGAATTCGGGTCTTGAGTTAGCGTCATTCGTCATCCTCGCTTTCGGTCGATTCTGCAGAACCGGCCATTCGGTGGCGCAGGGCGAGTGCGTAACGGGCCGCCTCGGCTACATCTGTTGCACGGTCCTTGCTCAACACTTCCAATTCTCCCCTCGCCGCAGGGTCAGTGGATACCCCCAAAGCGCGAATCGCCGACAAACGGACCGGCTGCCAGCGTGACTTCTTGAAGAACGGAGAGCGCCGGGCGAGATCTATCAGGTCGTGTGCTGCTTGAGCCCCACCCAATCGCGAGTATGTTAGCAGGAGTTCCTTGACCTCGGATGGGTCGCGATCCGGGAGCGTCTCCGGATCGAGCTGCGCTTTCAAGTCACCAACCACGGCGGTACTGTTGCGCTGACCGAGCGCGCGCAAGGCGCGTTTGCGCAAGTCAACATCCGGATCGTTGAGAAATCCCCGAAGAATCTTTTCTGCTTCTTCACCGAGAATGCGCTTAGACGCTCGTAGAGTTTCTAGCCGTACGCGCGAATCCGTGTGCGCGGCGGACTTCTTCAGAAACGTTACACCTCGCTCATTGCCGATTTCACCCAGTATCATGGCAATATTGCGCGAAACGAACCAACGCTTGTCATAGATGAAACCGCCGATCAAGTCGACAGTCTCACGCCCGTTGGCGATCAGAAAATCGCAGATCATCATACGCGCTGGCCGGTGCTCAACCGTGCCCAGCATTCCTGTAATGGGCGTGATGGCCGCGGTCCCTAAAAGTGACAAGAAATCGCGAATAGGATCGAGATTGGTCTGAGGATTTGCGTTCAGGTACAGTGCCAGTTGATCAAAGTGACGCTTATCCGCCATCTTCAGAATGGATCCGTTAATCCGCTGGGCCACGCGCTCTGACACATCCGCCATGAGGCCGCGTATCTCGATGAGTATCTTTCGAGCGAGATCCCAGCGATTGGCCGAGACGGCCTGCACAAATTGACTCTCGACTACGGCAAATCCGTCGTCAAGCATACGACCGCCGTCAGTCGAGCGAATGATCTCCATGATGATCTCAAGCCCGAGCGACTCAGCGACGTCGTTGGACTCGGGACGGCGGAGCATCGCAATTTCGGATCTCTCCGAGATGGTCAACGCTGTGACATCCCCAAACATCTGCATGACATGCAGATGCCGCTCGCGCTGCGTGCCTGAGTATGGGCTCTCCAGTTCGACACGATCAGCGACTTTCCCGGTTACGGGTCGATCGGGAACTGTGGCGGCGGTAAACTGCTCGTGGACGGCCGCCAATTCTCCATCACGTGCGGCCTCGATGTAGGCACCTTCAATGACGCGGTCAACAGTGTAGTGCTTGATATGAGGGAATGATGCCTCCCACAATCGGTTCGCTACATCGATCTTCGCGCCGATTGCAGCCAATGCATCGGCGCCAATCTGCAGAAACCGATCCGATTCCATCCGGCTCACGCCGATTTCGAACCCGACTTCACGAATCCCGTCCTTGAAGAACATGTAGGCAAGATTCTCCTCACCCGGTGCGCCCTCGTGGACCATCTGCCCGGAGGTCGTCATTGATGCGTCGGAGATTTGAAGGTTGAACTGACCATGGTCTTCGAGCAACAGGGTTAATGCGTCAAAGAACTTCCCACGAAACTCGTCCGGCAGGGGATTGGACGGTGGATACAGGCAGATTGTCTTTACCGCGCGTGACCAAGTCGTACAGAATTCACGCACAGAACGAACCGTTCGGTCGTTCGCCGCGGTCGCAACCCCGGCCGAAATGACTTCTGGTCTGTCAAAATCGATGAAATTGCTCTCAACCATGCCTTTCACTATATCGGCATGTTTCAGAGTGACCGAAGACACTATGAACACTCAATTGAGCGCGCGCAGAGGGGTATGGGGTAAATCCCACAGCTGACCCAGAGCGGGCGGCGATTGCGATTGACGCTGGCAACCCGGCATCGCGATTATGACGGCCTATGAGATGGTGGACCATCCTGGCCAGCATTGCGATTGCCCTGCAGTCGGACGCGCAAGCAATGGCCGCCGGCGCTCGCGGTGAAGATGTCTCGGTTGAATCGTGGATCTATGACGCCCTCACCGAACTTTCGACGCACGGACAGACGGCTGACCTGCTTTTGCACACCCGCCCGTCGTCACGCGGCCAAATCGCGGATGCAGTTCATGAATATCGAACGGCACATTCTGGAATCTCCGCAGGGGCTGAAATACTCCTACAACGGTTGGAGGATGAATTTCGCGAGGAACTCACGACGTCAGCCGCACGCGACCACCATGTTCGCCTCGGCATTGGTCCAACTGCTCGATCGGATCAGTTTCACCACCGCCTCGCCCGCAACCGCTTTGGGGTCGACGCCATCGCCTCCATCACGCTTTCTGACGCGCTGACCTCGCGCGTTCGCGTGCGATTCGACTCCGATGCGCGGCACGATTCGCAATTCCACGGAAAGTATTGGAAGGAGAACTTCACAGCCTGGGTCGAGCAGGCAGTAACAGTCCTGCGATGGAAGCGTTTCACCGGCGCGTTTGGCCGCGAATACTGGCGCTGGGGACGGTCGCCGAATGATGGTATGCTCATGTCCGACAACTCGCCGCCATTCAATGCACTTCGACTGCGATACCAAGCCCGGAATTGGTCGTACTCCTTTCACGCGACTGTATTGGACCCAATGAATGTCTCCACCATGGACTATGTGGGTGGAGCCGGCCGTGAAGGAATGACTGATCGCTATCTGGTCGCCCATCGTTTCAATTGGCGACCGCGCCACAATCTGGAAATTGCCGCTTCCGAAGTGTTGGTCTTCGGCGGATTCGAGCGCCCCTTCGAGTGGAACTATCTCAACCCGATCCTGCCGTACTATTGGGAGCAACTCAACGACAACAGCGACGACAACCCTCTTTGGAATTTCGAGCTTTCGTGGCGGATTCGCGACGGTCTTCTATTGTATGGCGAATGGATGCTCGACGACTTTCAAATCGATTTCACATCCGAGCCGCAACAGATCGGAGTGCTTCTCGGCGCAACATGGATTCCTGACTTTGCCGATGGACGACTGTCATTGAATATCGAGTATCAGCGGATTAACACATTCGTCTACGGGCAAGGCAAGCCGTGGAACCGCTATTTCCATCATCGCGACATCAACGGTGAAGTAATCGGGATCGGCTCAAATCTGGGCACGGATGCCGACCGCATCACTCTTGCACCACTCTACCATCTCAACGAGTATTTCGATATTACGTCGCGGTTGGACTATGTGCGGCGCGGCGAAAACAACATCTCCGACCCTCAGAATTCCGGTGTGCCGAAGGGAGTCCCGTTTCCATCCGGTGTCGTTGAAAGCGAACTCCGACTCAGCGCGGGAACCGGTGTGCGATGGCGGGGCAACGTCATTGCGGACGCGACTCTGGGGTACTACAGAGTCACGAACCTAAACCACGTGATGGACCATTCGGCTGACGGCGTTTTCTTTCAGTTCAAGCTCAAAGCACTCTGGTGGAAGACATTCGGTGTCTGAGAATCCTCCCCGTGTTACGGTGCTCGCCCCCGCGAAGCTAAACCTTGGCTTGCGCGTTCTCGGGAAACGCCCCGACGGGTACTACGAGATCGAAACGCTCTTCGTCGCGGTAACGCTATTCGATAAACTGACGTTTGAGCGACGCACGTCCGGCGGATTCTCGATGACCTGGGAGAAGGGTCGCGATGATCTCGATCCAATTGATCTAAATGTCGACGAGGGAAATCTCGTCATACGCGCGGCTCGTGAGTTTGAACGAGTCACAAACTCGAAGGTCGATGCCGCGATCCATTTGAAGAAGTCGATTCCGATTGCCGCTGGTCTTGGCGGCGGATCCTCCGATGCTGCCGCGACTCTGAAGGGACTCAGCATTCTGTACCCCAAATCAGTGTCCGAAACGGCACTGGCCGAGTGTGCGGCTCGCCTCGGCTCCGATGTCCCCTTCTTCCTTGGGCCACCCGCGTCGATAGGTCGGGGGCGCGGCGAATCCCTCTCTCCGACACTCATCGACGTAACCTGGTATGCCATAATAGTTTGTCCGCACATAGCCAGCCCAACACCAGAAGTGTATGCGGCTTTGGACTTGACTTACTTGCCCAAAATGTCCGATTTTCCGGTACGCCTCGAAGGGGTTGGCTTTTTTGCCGCCTTGGCGCTCATACACAACGACTTGCAAGACGTTGTGGAACGCCGGGTCCCCGAAGTGTTGCACTGGAAAAACCGGCTATTAACACTCGGAGCGGAAGGAGCATACGTATCCGGTAGCGGCCCCTCAATTTTCGGGGTCTTTCGACACAAACCTGACCCGGCTTGGTTGACGGAATTTCGTGAACACGGGCTCGATGCGTTTGTTGTTCGACCGCTGGATACGCGAAGCACATTGGTGATCGGGTTGTCGTGACGGTTTGATGATCAGACCAAGGAGTCACCCGTGGAAATCACCGAAGTACGCGTCACCTTGCGGGACGAGGAGAAATTGAAGGCCTTCGCCAATGTAACATTTGACGAAGAGTTTGTGATTCGCGGGCTGAAGATCATAAACGGAAACAACGGGTACTTTGTGTCGATGCCATCGCGCAAGCGAGCCGACGGAACCCATCAAGACATCTGTCACCCGATCAACAACTTGATGCGCGAGCGAATCGAAAAGGCCGTCTTGGCGGCATACGAAGAAGAATTGAAAGCAGTGGCAGCCGGCAAGCCGCGCGGCAGCGACAATCACGACGACGATCATCATTCCTGATAGGAGATTTGCCCGCAACTCTGAGGCCATGCGGCCCGGCAAAAAGCCCCGACGCTGTGAATCAAAGTGTATAACTTGCTCGTCACGTCTGGGGCGTAGCCAAGCGGTAAGGCACGGGCCTTTGGAGCCTGCATTCCCAGGTTCGAATCCTGGCGCCCCAGCCACCTAATACCCCGACACCAACGCACACACAGATCTCCAAAGAGACCAATTGTCAATGAGTGCTGAACTGAAAATACTGAGTGGCAACGCCAACCGTCCTCTCGCCCAGCGCATCGCCGAGCAGCTCGATCGGACGTTGACGAAATGCACCGTCACGCAATTCTCCGACGGTGAAGTGTTCGTCAAGATTGACGAGAATGTGCGTGGTTCCGATCTCTTCATCGTCCAGTCGACCAATTCACCCGCTGAAAACCTGATGGAATTGTTGATGCTGATCGATGCGGCAAGGCGCGCTTCGGCAAAACGCATCACCGCGGTTATCCCCTACTTCGGCTACGCCCGCGCCGATCGCAAGGATCAGCCGCGTGTCTCCATCACCGCGCGGTTGGTCGCCGACATGATCACGCTGGCTGGAGCCGATCGTGTGCTGACAATGGACCTGCATGCCTCACAGATTCAGGGCTTCTTTCAGATTCCCTCGGACCATCTGTACTCAGCCATCGTGTTTAACGACTACTTCCTGCAATTGGGAGTGAAGGATCCGGTTGTCGTGTCGCCCGACGTCGGTTCGATCAAGATGGCGCGCGCGTTCGCCAAGACATTGTCATGCGGACTCGCGATTGTCGATAAGCGCCGTCCCAATCCCAATCAGGCCGAAGTCTTGAACATCATCGGCTCGATCGAAGGCAAGACTGCCATTCTTCGTGATGACATGGTCGATACGGGCGGAACTCTGACCGAAGCGGCCAAGGCCGTCGTCAAGGGCGGCGCGAACAAAGTCTATGCGTGTTGTACGCATCCGGTGTTGTCCGGCAAATCGCTTGAGAGAATCGAGCAGTCACCGATCGAACGTCTCTGTGTCGCCGACACCATTGACCTTAGTACCCGAACTGTACCGACCAAAATCAGCATCATCTCAACAGCGCACCTGTTCGCGGATGCCATCGCCCGCATCGCGCACGAACAGTCTGTCTCCGCGCTCTTCCCTGGCGAGCCAGATGCTGTCGAAGACAGCCAGCAACGTCGCGAGGATGAGGCCACGCCCAAACAGAAAGCCCGCGCCACGGTAGGAACTAACGCGCCCCATGGGGCCTGATCGTTGTGTCACTTGAAGTGAGGAGTAAGAAGCAATGAAGACTGTAGCATTGTCCGTCAAGCCGCGTATCGCCACCGGGAAAGGCGGAGCCCGCCAGTTGCGCGCGGCCGGATCGATTCCCGCGACCTTCTACGGCGAACACACCTCTCCGGCGACCTTGGCTGTTGACAGCCATGAATTCTTCGTGGTCTTGCACAAATCGTCATCGGAAAACGTCATCGTTGACCTGACCGTCGAAGGCAGACCGAATGTCGAGTTGGCGCTCGTCAAGGCGGTGCAGCACGATCCCGTCTCCGGCGATGTCATCCACATCGACTTCCAGCACATTTCGGCGAACAAGCCGATCCGTGTCACCGTCCCGATCCGTGTCGTTGGTGTTCCCGATGGCGTTAAGAACTTCGGCGGCATCTTGCAGCACTCCTCGCGCGACATCGAAGTCGAAGCGTTGCCCGCTGACATTCCAGATCACATTGATCTCGATGTCACCAGTCTGGGCATGAATCAGGCCATTCACGCCAGCGATGTCAAAGTTGATCGCGTGACCATCGTGACAATCGGCGCTCAGACGATCGTCTCTGTCATCCCGCCGACTGTCGTGAAGGAAGTCACTCCGGGAGCCGTGCCGGCCGAAGGTGCTGCAGTCGCAGCCGGACAGCCGGAAGTCATTGGCGAAAAGGAACGCGAAGCCCGCGCCGCCGAGAAGGACAAGGGCGGAAAAGGCAAACCTTAACAATTTGCTTCACAACGCATTGCAAATCATCGACGCCCGGGGGTTCCATTCATTATCCCGGGCGTTCTTGTATCTGAGAGCAATGCATGTGAGCCACACGGCACGGAATCAATTCCCCTCAGCACACTTGCTCCAGACACCTATGCCCCGTATTTTACGTATAATTCAGACCACGGCTGCCTGGGAGATCTGATCGCGGTAAGTGACTTCTGCAAAGCGTAGTCGAGGCAGCGAACAAGACCAAGTTACATGTCAACCATCTCCCTCAAGCCCCGCCAGATCGCCCGTGGCATTCGTACAGCCATGGACCCGACCAAGCCGATGCTGGCGCAGATCGTCGTGACCCGGAAGTGCAACCTCGAGTGCGGCTACTGCAACGAGTTCGATAAGATCTCCGCGCCAGTTCCCACCGAGACGCTCTACCAATACATCGACCACCTCGCCGCACTCGGCACACAAGTCATCACCTTCACCGGCGGCGAGCCGCTTCTGCATCCCGAACTCGACAAACTGGTCGCGCGTGTCAACTCGCACGACATGGTGTGTACGTCGATCACCAATGGATTCCTCCTCACCAAGGAGTGGGTGGAGAAACTCAACGATGCCGGGCTGTATGCACTGCAGGTATCGGTGGACAATCTCGAACCCAGCGAGTTGTCGCAGAAGTCATTCAACTTACTCAAGAAAAAACTGCCGTTGCTCTCGCAGTACGCCCGCTTCATTGTCAACATCAACGCCGTCCTTGGTTCCTCCCCGGTCGCCGAAACGCGGGAGCTCGCACGCCAAATCCGCGAGATGGGTTTCTACATGACCGTGGGGCTTTTGCACTCCGGCAACGGCTCACTTGATCGCGGTCTGCTCGAACACAAGGACCTGGAGCCGCTCTTCAAAGAAATGTCGGGCGACCGTCGCCGAAAATTCTTGCACCGCTTCGGTGAGGGCTGGGAATTCGGCATGATCCGCAATGGCGAATCCGACTGGAAGTGCCGCGCCGGAGCGCGCTATCTCTACATCGACGAGTTCGGCATCGTCTCCTTTTGCTCCCAACGCCGCAACGACCCCGGCATCCCGCTCTTGGACTACACCAAGGATCACCTCCGCCGCTATTCCACAACACGCAAGGGCTGCGAACTCACGTGCACGGTCGCGTGCGTGAGACGTGCTTCGAGCGTGGATGCGTGGCGAAGGCAAGAGCCGGAGCCAATGGGATACTCTGAACCATCGCATGCTATGTAAGGGCTAAACAGCCAGGTGCCTCACAGCTTGCTGTGAGTAGTTCACCGACACGTGTGCACTGAGCCGGGAGTCGATCTGAGCCGGGAAACCAATCCCTAATATTAGGCGCCCGATCGCAAGCGAATGTGGCACATGCGCATTGTAGT
>JBKKDE010000180.1:0-7817 GCA_046708665.1 Candidatus Zixiibacteriota bacterium
CTTGAATGGTGTGGTGTTCCTGGATCGCATGATCGACCTCAAGACACTTGCGTATTTGAGCGAGTACGACCGCTACGTCGTCGGACAACCAGACTAACAGTTCGTGCGGGTAACAGAAAGCCGCGTAGGAGATGATGAGAAACAACATCACTATCGATGATCGTTTGTTGGGCCGTCTGCTCGACACTGTCCAGAAACCCGGACGGTATATCGGCGGCGAGCTGCACCGTGTCAGCAAAGACCCAAAGATGGTTTCGTCGCGCGCTGTCCTCGCCTTTCCCGACTCCTACGAAATCGGTATGTCGCACTTGGGTCTGCGCATTCTCTATGCACATCTCAACAAAGACGATCGCATTTATGTCGAACGCGCGTATTGCCCGTTCCCCGACATGGAGGCGCGTCTCCGCGAAGCCAATGTCCCGATCTTTTCAGTCGAGACTCGCACGCCGCTTTGGATTTTCGATGTCGTTGGCTTCTCGCTGCAATCGGAAATGTCGAACACCAATGTCCTGACCATGCTTGACATGGGCGGGATCCCGATTCACCGTTGGGAACGCGGCGACGATGACCCGATTGTGATGGCGGGCGGCCCGGTGGTCTTTAATCCCGAGCCAATGAGCAATTTCATCGACATCTTCTTGATCGGTGATGGGGAAGAGGCCTTCCACGATTTCCTCATCCGCAATTCCGAGCTCAAGGCGCAGGGCATCTCCCGCGCCGAACGCATCGCGACACTCTGCAAGGAAATCACCGGACTCTATGCTCCAGCGCTCTACGCGACTCGCGTCGACGAGACAACCGGGTTCGTGCATGTCTGTGAGCCAACTGACGCTCTCGTAGGTCAGGAGCCAGCTTTATCGGCTCCTGACATGACTGCTGCGATGGAAACAAGAAGTCAGGAGCCTAGAGAGCAGGCTCCTGACCTACGAAATGAACTGCCTCCGTATCCAATTAAGAAAGCGTTGGTCGACGACGTAAATCGTTTCCCGTTCCCGGCCGACATTCTCGTGCCGCAGGGCGATATCGTGCACGACCGCGTCGCGGTCGAAATCGCTCGCGGCTGCACCGAAGGTTGTCGCTTCTGCCAGGCCGGAATCATCTACCGCCCGGTACGCGAACGCTCCCCCGAATCGATCGTGAATACAATCGTCGAGGGCATCGACAAAACCGGATTCGATGAAGCATCGCTGACAGCTCTCTCGACCGCCGACTATTCCTGCATCACTCCTCTGGCCAAAGCTGTGATGGCGGAACTGCAGTTGCGGCGTGCGGCGATGTCGGTTTCGTCGTTGCGTGTGTATGGCGTGACCGAAGAGATCGCACGTGAAATTGCCAAGGTCCGCAAGACCGGCTTTACGATCGCGCCCGAAGCGGGATCACAGCGCATGCGCGATGTGATCAACAAGGGTGTCACCGATGAGAACATCGACACCGCCGCCGAGATCGCGTTCTCGAACGGCTGGACCCGTCTCAAACTCTATTTTATGATCGGTCTGCCGACTGAGACAGACGAAGACGTCATGGGCATCGCCGAGACCGCGATTCGTGTGTATCAGATCGGCAAACGGCTCGGCCCTCGCAACATCACGGTTGTTGTCTCGGTGTCGTCGCTCATTCCCAAAGCGCACTCGACGTTCCAGTGGGTGCCATTCGATGAGCCGACCAACTTGATGCGTAAACAGCGCATGCTCAGTGATCGTCTGCGCAAGTTTAAGGGGATCGACCTTAAGACACACGAAGTGCGTCTCTCGCGCCTCGAAGCGATCTTCTCACGCGGCGACCGTCGTCTGGGAGAGATCATCGAATCCGCGTGGCGCAAAGGCGCGCGCTTTGATGAGTGGAGCGACCATTTCCGCGAAGAGCATTGGAACAATTCCTTCCGTGATTGCGGACTCGTTCCCGAGCAGTTTCTTCCGGCTCTGCCGACTGAATCGGATCTGATTTGGGATCACATCGATTCGCGCGTGACCAAAGAGTTCCTGCTGAAAGATCTGAAGAAGGGTCTGGCCTCGCGTTTCTGGCATCCGTGCGAGAAGCCGTATCTGCCCAAGCGCCACGACCCGCCGCGCTACAAAGATGGCACCGTCAAGCTGGTGTGCTACGATTGCGGTGTCGATTGCAATCTCAAGGCCATCGCCATCGAACGCGAAGCCGCCGGAATATCCGCGAATAACATCGTCGCCGAAAAGGAAGCGATGTTGGACAAGTACGGACGCGATCGGCTCCCGACAGTCGTCGCCCGCGAATCCGGCGAGTTCCAAGAGAATGACTCCAAGCTGCGTGACCGCGACTACGAAGCCGCCGCGCAACCGTTCGCGCCGACTCCCGGCCCGTTGTTCGGTTACCGTGTCTGCTACGGAAAGCTCGGTCTCTCGCGCTATTTGTCGCATCTCGAAGTCGGACGGCTCATCGACCGCGCCGGACGGCGCGCCAAGTGGCCGATTGCGTACTCGGGCGGGTTCCATCCACATCCCAAGCTCTCGTTTGGTCCGGCGCTGCCGGTGGGTGTGATCGGTGAAAACGAGTTCTTTGATGTCGAGCTCACGGAAGATTGGTCACCGGAGCAATTGGTGGCCTCGCTCAACGACACCCTGCACGAGGGTTTCACCATCCATACCGCGGTACGTTTGAAGGCAGGGGATTTGTCGATCGACGCTTCGACCGACCGTTTCGACTACACGGTCACGCTCGACACGAAGACTTTGCTCGCGATGACCGGCAGTCTCGACAAACTGATCGCCGACCTCGAGCACCGCATGCGCAACGGCGGCTGGTTGATCGAACGCGTGATGAAGGATCGTCGCAAGACTGTAAATGCCGCTGAGTTTCTCGACAACTGGCAGTTTGTCTCCGACAATGGCACGACATACTGGAATCTGACAATCGTCTCGAAAGAGGGACGTTCGGTGAAGCCGCGCGAAATGGTCGAATCACTCTTCTCCGGCTGGCCCGAAGGCACTTCGATCGCTCGCAAGCGCATGGGACGCCTGATCGACGACAAATTCGTAACCCCAATGGATATGTAATGGAAGACGGAGTACTGTCATTGCGAGGAGTCCGGGCGGCTCTTTGCCCGGGCGACGAAGCAATCCTCGGGATGTCGCGGAGAGTCTCCTTCTACACCCTCGGCTGCCGTCTCAATCAAGCCGAGACCGCGATGATCGCCGAGCGTTTCCGTGCCCAGGGGTACAGCATAGTAGAGCACGGCACCCCGGCTGATGTGGCCGTGATCCACACATGCTCAGTCACCGAGCACGCCGACGCCCGCTGCCGTCAGGAAATCCGCAAAGTTCGCCGTAAGAACCCCGCAGCCGTAGTCTGCGCCATCGGCTGCTACGCTCAAGCCGAACCCGAAGCCGTGGCCGCAATCGAATCCGTGGATCTGGTCGTCGGCAATGATCAAAAATACAAACTCGCGGAATTGGTGAAAGGTCTGAGGGAGGGCGATCCGCCGCGGCGGACCTCCGAGCCACACCCCAAAGGGGCGGAGTCACAATCCCGCACTCTCACCCTCGGCATCCACGTCTCCCGCCGCCTCGACACCGAATCCCTCGACTACCCCATGGTCGGCTACTACCCGCATCAAACCCGCGCCAATATCAAGATCCAGGATGGCTGCGACTTCCGTTGCGCCTTCTGCATCCTCCCGCGCATACGCGGCGAAGCCCGCTCGCGACGGCTCGGGGACATCATCGCTGAAGGGCATGAACTTGCACGGCGCGGCCACAAAGAGTTGGTGATCACCGGCGTCAATGTTGGTACATACCAATTCGAAGGGTTTGCAATCGCCGAGGTCGCCTGGAAATTGTCCGCCATTCCCGGAGTGGAACGCATCCGCATATCGTCGATCGAGCCCTCGACTGTCAGCGATGAACTGCTCGATTGGATGGCAACATCGCCGAAGGCGTGCCGACACTTGCATCTGCCGCTTCAGTCCGGCGACGACTACATCCTTGGTCGCATGAAACGTGTCTACACAACGTCCGAGTACGCACGTTTTGTCGAGAAGGCCACAACGCTCATGCCCGATCTCGGTCTTGGAACTGACGTCATGGTGGGATTCCCCGGTGAGACTGAGCGTCACTTCGAGAGCTCGCGACGCTTCATCGAGGAGATGCCATTCTCGTACCTGCATGTCTTCTCGTACTCGGATCGGCCAAAGACCGCCTCGAACTATTACGAGGCCAAGTGCAATGCGCCGACGATACGTGAGCGTTCCGCCGAGCTGCATGACGTGGCAGCCCAAAAGCGTACCGTATTCTACGCCGAGCACATCGGACGCACCGAAGAGGTGTTGTTCGAGAGGGCGGATACGGACGGACTCCGGAAAGGCTTCACGCGATCGTATGTGCGCGTCGGAGTGGCGCAGAATGAAGCCGGCGAGAACGAATTGATGCCTGTAACGATAACCACGGTTGCCGAAGAACTGTGCCTCGGCAGTCTTTCTCAGTCACTCTAAGTCAGGGAGTAGCGCCATGCCGAAGTTTGTGATCGAACGCGAGATCCCAGGGATAGGGAACGCATCCACGGCGGACCTGAAGGCCATCTCGCAGAAATCGTGCGGTGTCCTGAATGACATGGGTCCACGAATCCAGTGGATACACAGTTACGTGACCGACAACAAGATCTACTGCGTGTACTATGCTGCCAACGAAGAGTTGGTGCGTGAGCACGCCCGTCAGGGCGGCTTCCCCGCCAACAGCATCGCGGCTGTGAAGGCCGTCATTGAACCCGCGAGCGCGGACTAACCGAAGGAGAGGGGAGAGATGATCCGACTGTCAATCCGTATCGCTGCGATCGTGTGTGTGCTTCTCGGGACAGCTGTCCGAACAGATGCCTGTGACACCTGTATCCGCGCCCGGGAAGTGCTCTTCAGCGAGGAGCCGAAGCTCTCGACCGGCCTCGGGCCGATCCACATGCCGGTCACCACGGACAACAAAGAAGCACAGTGCTTCTTCGATCAGGGCGTATCGTACCTCTATGCCTTCAATCACGACGAAGCCATTCGCAATTTCGCGCAAGCCGGCAAGCTCGAACCAAATCTCGCAATGGCCCATTGGGGCATCGCCTATGCCCTCGGCCCAAACTACAACTTGCCCGCCGACTCGCAGCATTTGGCCGAAGCATTTAAGTCGATCCAAATCGCGATCTCGCTCAAGCAGCATGCCTCGCCGCGCGAACAGGCATACATCGACGCCTTGGCCAAACGCTATGCGGCCGACGTCTCAACGCCACGTGGCCCGTTGGATTCTGCCTACTACAACGCCATGCGCGAAGTGATGAAGACGTACAACGATGATCTCCACGCCGCCGCTATGTTCGTCGAGTCGGGCATGAATTTGCGCCCGTGGAAACTGTGGAAGGCCGACTTCACACCCGAGCCGGGCACACTCGAGTTGGTCGCAGTGTTAGAAGAGATACTCAAACGCGATCCCGGCCACACCGGCGCGAACCACTTCTACATTCATTGCGTTGAGGCGTCCGACAATCCCGAACGCGCCCTCGGCGCCTGCGCCCGCCTCGATACACTTGCGCCCAATTCCGGCCATCTGGTTCACATGCCCGCGCACATCTATTCGCGCACTGGCGATTATGCGCGTTCTGTACGCAGCAATGCCGATGGCGCATTAATCGACGAGAAGTATCTCTCGACCGCACCGCCGGGCAACATGTATGGTCTCATGTACTACCATCACAACGTGCACTTCCTCGCAGTTGCTCAATTGATGGAAGGCAACTACTCGGGGTCGTTGGCCAATGCCCAGCGGTTAGAGAAGAGTTTGGATCAATACCTCAAGGATGTCCCGTTCCTTGAGGGCGTGTACATGACATCGCTGCTGTGCAACGTCCGCTTCAACCGCTGGAGCGAGATCCTCGCGATGCCCAAGCCGGATCCATCGTTGAAGACAATCACCGCGCTGTATCACTACGCGCGTGCAACCGCGTTGGTCGAGAGCGCGCGCCTCAAAGACGCCAAGAAGGAATGGAAGACTTACCGGATGGCGGCCGCTGCCGTTCCGCCGGAAAATCTGATCGGATTCTGGAATAGCGCCCAGTATGTCTTTACCATCACCGATGATGTTCTGATGTCGCGCATTCTGAACGCCGAAGAGAAGACCGATTCGGCCATTACGCTGCTCCAACGCGCCGCCGTGGTCGAAGACAATCTCGCCTACGACGAGCCCGAAGGGTGGTATATTCCCGTTCGTGAAACGCTCGGCGCGTACCTGATCAAGCAGAAACGCTATGTGGAAGCAGAAACAGCGTTCCGCGATGAACTGAAAAAGCACAAGCGCAGCGGACGTGCCCTATTCGGCCTCCGCGAAGCACTGAGAGCGCAAGGCGACATGGCCAACGCCCAATTCGTCGACATCGAATTCCAAAGGGCCTGGCGCAACGCCGACACCCAGCTGAGACTGGAAGATCTATAGAATAGGCCCAATTGGTCCTATTCTTACCCTATGACTGACTCGCTCACCATCGCATCATCCTGCGCCGACTCCGCGCCGCGCGTTCACACGCGCGGCGCTGTGCCGGACAACGCCGTTGCGCTCGTCAACTTGCAGACATTCGGCTGCCAGATGAACGAGTACGACTCCGAGTTGGTCGGCTCGCTCTTGCACGGACGCGGCTACGGCTTTACCGCCGATGACCGCAATGCCGACGTCATCCTCTTCAACACCTGCGCCATCCGCGAGACCGCTCACACCCGCATTTTCGCACGTCTGGGCGACCTCCAGCATGAGAAACGACAACGCCCCGATCTGGTAGTCGGCATTCTCGGCTGCATGGCGCAAAACCTGAAAGAAGACATTCTGCTGAAGTTTCCGGTCGTCGATCTAATCTGCGGCCCGGATTCATACCGTCAGCTACCTGACCTGATCGAACGCGCTCGCGGCCTCCGCGAACGCGGCGCCGGGATCGATCTCTCCGAGTATGAGACATACGACGACATCGCGCCGACTCGTGTCGAGGGCGTGAACGCCTGGATCGCCATCATGCGCGGCTGCGACAACTTCTGCACGTTCTGTGTGGTTCCATACACACGGGGCCGCGAACGCTCACGCGATCCGCGTGGCGTTGTCGAAGAAACACGTCGCCTCGCCGATCAGGGATACAAGCAGGTGACGTTGCTTGGCCAAAACGTGAATTCCTACCGACACGATGCCGCCGATTTTGCCGACCTAATGCTTCAAGTTGCTGATGTTCCAGGTATCGAGCGCGTGCGCTTCCCCTCGCCGCACCCCAAAGACTTCCCGGAGAAATTGCTCCACGCCATCGCCGATCATCCGCATCTATGCAAACAAATCCATTTGCCGTTGCAGGCCGGCTCGGATCGCATCCTCAAAAAGATGAACCGCGGTTACACGCCCGATGAGTACCAACGTCTGGCCGAACGAATGAGGGAGATCATTCCCGATGTCGCCATCTCGACCGACATCATCTGTGGATTCTGCGGCGAAACCGATGAGGAGTATCAAGAGACCGAACGCATAGTACGTGAAGTCGCATTTGAGTCGGCGTTCATCTTCAAATACTCTGAACGTGTCGGCACTATCGCCGCCAAACTCTGGACCGACGATGTCCCCGAAGATGTGAAATCGCAACGCGTAACACGTCTCGTCGAAATGCAGAAGCAGATTTCAGCAAAAAAGCATCAGGCGATGCTTGGAGAGACTGTCCGCGTCCTGATCGAAGGCGAGAGCAAGAAGAGCGCCACCGAATGGCGCGCCCGCACCGACGGCAACACCATCGTAGTCTTCGCCGACCCCTCCAAGCAAGTCGGCGATTTCTGCCAAGTCCGTATCACAGAAACC
>JBKKDE010000181.1:0-5580 GCA_046708665.1 Candidatus Zixiibacteriota bacterium
CTGTCGTTGCGAGGACGTTCCGGACGAAACAACCCCATGCCATCCTCTGAGAACTATCCATGACCTGGCGCCCCCGACACCCGTCCGATATCCCGCGCACCGACAGGGAGCCTGTCATTGCGAGGACGTACCGGACGAAGCAACCCCCAGCCATTCGCTGAGAACTATCCATGACTTGGCGCCTCCGCGACACATCTGATATCCCACGCGAAGAATGGCTCGCGCGTCTCGACTCCATCCCCAACGCCAGCCCATATCTCTTGCCCGAGTGGTCGCAATTCTGGGCCGATGCCTGGCCCGGAGCTAAACCCGAAGTCTACGACAACGGCCAAACGCTGATCCCTTCAGTTCTTCGCCGCCGCTACACACTCGGCTGGCGTTTCGCCCAACCCTACGGCACCGACTGCATCATCGGCACCGCATCGCACGACTGGGATACGCTCCTCGCCGAGATGTCCCAGAACCGCACAGTCGAAATTGCAATCAGCGCCAATGTCCCTACATCAATCGACGGCTGGATTCGCACGTCATTGGCACAGAATCGCTGGATCATCAAGACAGCGGGGAAGACCTACAGCGAACTGTCGCAAGGGTTCTCCGGCTCGCACCGGCGCAACATCACCAAGGGCGATGACTTGCAACTGCGCATCGACAATTCCCACAACGCCGAATCGATGATCCGACTCTGGCAGGACAAGCACCGTGCACCGCGTTTCATGCTCAACCCCACGCACGCCAATGCGCTCATCAATCGTTTTGCTCCCAGCGGCGCACTGCACTGGAGCACCGCATGGTCAGGGGAGAGGCCGGTTGCCGGAACTGTATTCTTGGTCCACAAAAACGCAGCAGTCTCAGTCGACACAATCGTGGACCGCGACTCACAATTCCGCGGCGCCGGCCACTACTTGGTGGCACAATCGCTACGATCACTCCTCGATTCCGGCATTACCCACATCGACCTCGGCGGTGTCCCCGGCGGCAATGACCACGCCGGCCTCGATGAATTCAAATCTGGCTGGAACTCCACCCAAGACACAATCCACACCACGCTCTACCGCCGCAATTGGTACGCGCGAATCCGACGCGGGTACGCTCGCCCTCCAAACACCGGAATGCATTGCCCTCCACGAACCCCTTTGCAAACTGCCCCCCATCCCCGATACTCCCCCCATGCTGATCAACGAACGCCCCGTGAAAATCCTCATCCTCGGCGAGGCGAAAATCACGCATACCCAACGCTGGATCGCCCATTTCCGCAACTCGGGCTGGACCGTCCGCGCCTTGTCTTTCGATCCCATCCCCGATGGCATCGAATGCGAATCGCTCGGCCCAACAGTCCTGCCGCGAGCCATGCATATAGTGCTGAGCGCATCACGCGTACGCGCCATCATCGAATCATTTCGTCCGGACATTGTCAGCGCGCTCTTCATCCCCGACTACGGTTGGCTGGCGACTCTCGCAGGAGCCAAGCCGTTGATCGTCTCCGCCTGGGGATCCGATGTCTTGATTGCTCCGCAGAAGTCGGGCTGGAACCGTAAACGCATTTCGAAGGTCGTGCGCAACGCCGACCACCTCATCGGCGACGCCGAAATCCTGCGCGACGGCATGATCGCACTCGGGGCCGACAATGCACGTATATCGACCATCCCGCTTGGCGTCGGTGACGATCTACTGGCCATCGGCGAACACCGACGCGTCCAATCACGATCACCAATTACCGTTCTCCATACACGGCGTCTCGAACCAGTCTATCGTCCCGAAACATTCCTCCAAGCCGCAGCGCTGGTTGTCAAATCCGATCCCGGACGTTTCCGTTTTGTCATGGCCGGCGACGGCTCCATGCGGACATCGATGCAGAAACTCATTCAGTCAGTTTCCCTCGGAGATGCTGTCCTGATACGCGAGTGGATGGCCCCTGACGAATTGTCGCACCAACTCGCATCGACCGACATCTATGTCGCCTGTCCTGAAGTCGATGCGACTTCCGTATCGCTTCTCGAAGCAATGGCGGCAGGATGCTATCCGATTGTCACCGACCTCCCCGCTAACCGCGAGTGGATTGATAACGGCTCCAACGGTGCATTATTCCCGGTTGGCGACGAGAACGCACTGGCGCAGGCGATCAGTGGAGCGGCACACAATCCACAGCAACGCGAAAGCGCGCGCACTCTCAATGTAGAAATCATCCGTAAACGCGCCCTCTGGCGCAACAACATGTCGCAAGTCGAAGACATCATCGCCGACACTCTGACGAAAAAACGCTAACCGTCATTGCGAGTCCCGCCCTCTTTGCGGGACGAAGCAATCTTTGTTGCTCTAGACAATGCCCCACCTCCTCATCATCGCCTACTACTTCCCACCCTGGGGCATGGGTGGCGTGCAACGTGTCACCAAGTTTGCAAAGTATCTCCCCGAGTTCGGCTGGGATGTGACAGTCATCGCACCAAGTGCCACCGACTACCACAACACAGACACGTCGCTCCTCGATGAACTCCCAGCAGCAGTCAGAATCGAAAGGGTAGGCGCCGCGTCAAAGAGCATGGGTCCAATTGGTCCTATCCGTCCCATTCTTAAGTGGCTCTCCTCCTGGCGCGACTTTCCCGACCGGCACAAGTCATTCGCTGTTCTTGCCGCGAAGCGCGCCCGAGAGCTAATGAGGGAGACCCCCTTCGATGCCGTCCTCACATCCTCGCCGCCGCCATCGGTCCATCTCGCGGGAATGGAACTGCGACGCGACATCTCCTGGATCGCCGACTTCCGCGATCCATGGCAAGCACTGGCCGACGACTACGGACCAACACTGTTCCACCGTCTCAAGAACAGCGCACTTCACCGACGCATACTCAAGTCTGCCGATGCGGTTGTGGCCGTAACACCTGAGTTACGCAAACACTTCGAGAACGACTTCGGCGGGTCGAGCGTTACTGTCATTCGCAACGGCTACGATGAGGCAAATTTTGTGGGGCTGGAAAGCCAGAGCACCAAGAGCGAGACCCTGCACATCGTTCTCCCCGGCACATTCAGCCGCTTCTCCGATCCTCGCCCGTTACTTCTTGGTCTCGCCGCGTATCGCACGATGCCCGGTGCGCGTCCATTGAAAGTCACGCATGTTGGGGAATCCATGGGGGTGGAAATAAAACGCCACGTTGCCAATGCTGGTCTAGAGGATGTCTTTGAAGAGCGCGGATATGTCAGTCACTCCGCCGTCATCCAAGCCATGCTCAGTGCCGACTTGCTCATGCTCTCGTACACGGACCCGCGCGTCACCGATGTCAGCGTTCCCGGACGCATCTACGAAATGCTGCGCATCCAACGTCCGCTCATCGCCGTCACTCCATCCTCAGGTGCGCTGGCCAATGTGCTGGCGCCGCTCGGAGCATGCGAACTGTTGCAACCGGACGATGTGATTGGAATTGCCGATACCATCGACCGGTACGCGTCGACGAACGGCATTGCCCAGGTACGGCCCCTGGCGCGCATCAAGCAGTTCGAACGTCGCGAGCAGTCAAGCCAACTTTCAGAGCTGCTCTTTGAAACAATTTCGATGAGGTCAGGGAAGTGACAGGCAATACATCCATCGGTGTTGTGATTGTGGCATACAACTCCGCCGACATCATCGGGAGCTGCCTCGAATCGCTCAAAGGCACGTCTTCGCGACCAATCCACATAGTCGTTGTGGACAACAATTCCACCGACGGCACTGCCGACACGGTCGCGCGCATCGCGCCAGAAGCAACTGTGATTCGCAATCGCGAGAACCGTTTCTACGCCGCCGCATCGAATCAGGGGATTCGCGCTACCAAAGGATCACACATCCTGCTTCTCAACCCCGACACGATCATGCCGACCGGCGGCCCCGATGCCCTCAGTACGTTCCTTGAGAGACACCCCGATGCCGCCGCTGTTGCCCCGACGCTTGTCCATCCCAATGGCCGACGGCAGTCTTCGCTGCGCGAATTCCCCGGGCTGGACACGTTGTGGTACGATCTCCTCGGTCTCTCGTTTCTGTTTCCTCGCTCACGCACGTTTGGACGCTGGCGCATGGGATACTTCGATGGCGAAGCCGAGCGCATTGTTGATCAACCCATGGCCAGTTGTCTCATGGTAAGACGCGAAGTGTTCGACCGTGTGGGAGTCTTCGATGAGGCATATCCGATGTTCTTCAACGATGTCGATTGGTGCAAACGAGTGAAGGATGCCGGTCGCTCGATCTGGTACACACCGGATGTAAAAGTCGGACATTTGGGCGGCGCGACAGTAAAGAAGTACCGCGCAAAGATGATCTGGATGAGCCACGCCGCGTATTTCTTGTACCTGCGCCGCCTATATTCCAACTGCCCCCGACGCCTCGCCCTGACATATCTCTCCGCACCGACGCTTTTCTTTGCTGCCTTACTACGCTCAATCTGGCACTCCTTTCGTTAAGGCCTGTTCGCAGTCCCATCTCCCTATGCCAACTAGACTTCGCACTCTCCCCCAGAGGGGAAGAACAAGAACATCCTCCCCCTCTGGGGGAGGATGTCCCGTCCACGAAGTGGACAGGGACAGGAGAGGGTGTGCGGCAGGGCAGCCATCAAAACTCTTCGATAGCGAGGCGGGTTACACCCCCGCCGACTGCCCTCTCTGTCACGCGACGATAAGGCCGTCGCGCGACATCTCCCCCACAGGGGGAGAACAAGAGCAACCTCCCCCTCCTGAGAAGCGTGATTTGGCGTCCGATCCGCACGACTTTCGGGGTTTACTCTGCCTCCGGAGCTTCTTACATTGCCCAATGTTACCAGTTTTTGACAGGTTGAATGAATGGCTATACTCAAAGTCGCCAAATTGGGTCATCCGGTGCTGCGACGCGTCGCGGAACCGATCCCGCCGGAAAAGATCAAGACGCCCGAAATCCAGCGTCTGATCGACGATATGTTCGACACGATGGTCGAGTATTCGGGAGTCGGTTTGGCCGCCCCCCAGGTCCACCAATCTGTGCGGTTGCTGGTAACAGAAGAGATACCCGACCCGGATAGCGATGATGGCTACTTGGCCGACAGGTCCGCCGTCATCAATCCCGAGATCACCTTTCTGACTGACCAACAGATCGCCTTTTTCGAGGGGTGTTTGTCGATTCCGGATTTTCGCGGACGCGTCCCGCGCATCAAGAAGATCCGCCTGCGTGGCTATGATCGCAACGCCAAGCCGATCGACCGCGAAATCGAAGGATTTCCGGCAGTTGTCTATCAGCATGAACTCGACCACTTGAATGGTGTGGTGTTCCTGGATCGCATGATCGACCTCAAGACACTTGCGTATTTGAGCGAGTACGACCGCTACGTCGTCGGACAACCAGACTAACACGTCAGCCCAAGGGCTGACCGGCACTTATTGTGGTGGGCTGCGGGTTTGCCCCCATGCAGCGAGCACAACTACTCAGTGAAAGTGAGGGTCAGCCCTTGGACTGACCCGTCAAAAGCAAAATGACAAGAGCAAATATCACCATCGATGATCGTTTGTTGGGACGGCTACTTGATACGGTCCAGAAACCCGGACGGTATATCGGCGGTGAGCTGCACCGTGTCAGCAAAGACCCAAAGA
>JBKKDE010000182.1:0-11921 GCA_046708665.1 Candidatus Zixiibacteriota bacterium
CTCCTGGACGCACCGCCATCAGCCGTCCCGACGCGATGCCGGATGATATAAGCTTCAGCAGCCGGAGGTCGTTGACTGACCGTGAATCGGCAATGAGTTCGGCTTCGACTGCGAATCTTCGAAGCCCCACACGATTGCGGTCATCGTCGATGATGTGGCGCAGGGATGCGAAAACCTCACGTTCATCGAAAAAGCGAATGACCACTTCATCCTCGCGACGACGGTGCGCGATGATCAGCCGGTACGGGTCACCGTTGGAGTCTTTCAGCAGCGTCATCATTTTGAATTGGGCATTAACCTGTCACAAGGGCTCGACACCGGGCCGATAGATTCGCGGCTGACGAGTGTTCAGACAGGCATCGGGAAAAATCTATGGGCAACGGCCCGGGTTTTCCACGGAATTCCGCCCGGTGGCCAGGGTTGAATTCATTGAATTCCAAAATCAGGGAATTGAGTAATCGCCGCGAAATGTCTATCTTGCTAACGGCTCGGGAGGGCCAACAGAAACACATGTCAATGACCCGCCGTAAACGGCTCCAGTATGCCGAGAAGTTTTTCGTGATGGCCCACGACTTTCAAAACATGGGCTACTACTCCGACGCGGCCCATTACTACACGAAATCAATTCGCATGTACCCGACACCCGAGGCCTACACGCACTTGGGCTGGGCACATTCGTTCCTCGGCGACTTCGATCAGGCCATCGAGTTTTGCAAAGTGGCGATCTCGCTAGATCCCGATTACGGAAATCCCTACAACGATATCGGCGCATATTTGATGGAAAAAGGCGAGCTCGATCAGGCGATAACATACCTGCGCCGTGCCGCACGGGCGCGTCGGTATGACCAGCATCACTACGCCCACTTCAACCTCGGCCGCGCCTGGGAACGCAAACATCAGTACGACAAGGCGATCTCGGAGTACAAACGCTCAATTGAGATGTCGCCGGAGTACGAACCCGCAAAGTCCGCGTACTACCGTCTTGTGCGCATGCAGAATTAGCAAGTCGGCGCACATTCGACGACCCGCAACTGCCACATCGATTTCGGAGAAGACTTCAGTCGCTACTGCTCGCAGGGGTTGCAGCGATCGTCGGTACCACGAAAAGCGGCATTCACAATCGTCACTACATCTTGAATGCTGACAGCACCGTCGCATGTCAAATCGGCCCGGGTCACGAGCGGGCATAACGGATCGCTGGGAGGAACCGCAGCCCCGCGGAAAGCAATGTTCACGAGAAGTACGACATCGGAGATGCTGATGACTCCATTCGTATCGAGATCACCGATGTGCGGACAGTCGCACAAACCGACTGTATTCCAGAATCCGCCGGCGACTGTGTGGGTACTCGAATTGACCCGTGAGGATGCGACCTGCCCGACAGCCCCCGACACTCGATGTGTCGCCGATTGTGCGGAAACAGTCCCGCCGGAGACGACCGCTGACTGAGTCGGGTTCTGACTCGCATAGGCGGGAAGCGCCACTGCCAGAGTGAACACGACCACGGCGTGGGCCACAAGCGGCACCGGAGCCCGTAACCTATTGTTGTGCAATATATTAGACATATTCCTAATCAGGGCAGTTGACCCGGTGACGACACGTCAACGCGTGACTCACACATTTGGCACCTAATCTTCAGATCGGCAGGACAGGGCGGTTAGACCAACTTCTGACAACCTCAAGTTACGAAAGTTTATGAGAATATCAAGCCAATCAGGAGAGGAGATTGGAGTTAATCGGTGACAAGGCCCGCCCGTCCTTGGTCAGAGCCGGCTTCTTGGCTATAATCCACTCGTGAAAAACACGAAAACCAAGTCGAAGATTCCTTCAAGCCCTGGCACGTACGATGTCCTGTCGTTTGGCGCGCATCCGGATGATGTGGAAGTCGGGACCGGCGGGGTCTTGATCCGTTTGCGCGAATTGGGATACCGCGTTGGGATAGTCTGTCTCACTGAGGGTGAGATGGGAACGGGTGGCACTCCCGCCATCAGGAAGCGCGAAGCCGACGCTGCGGCGAAGATCATGGGAGTAGACATCGTAAAGCGGTTCAACTGGGGCGACACCAAGCTGTTCGACTCGTATGAGAATCGTGTTGAGATCGCGAGCATCATCCGCCGCTGCCGTCCCCGTATCATCTTCGCGCCGCACTGGGATGGGTTCACGGGCAGGCGGCAGTCGCACCCCGATCATCTGGCAACGGGACGAATCGTTATGAATGCCGCCAATCTGGCGACGCTCATCAAGCTCGGCGGTGAGCACACGGCTCACCGTATTGGCGCGATCTATCATTACTTCTTGCCATCGGGTGTGAATCCATCGTTCGTGGTCGATATTACTCCGCAATTTGACCCTTGGATGAAAGCGCTCTCGGCGCACAAATCTCAGTTTCTGAATCCGAATAAATCCCGCGATTATCTCTGGTCGCTTGAGACCATGGCGCGAACTTTTGGCGCCCGAATTGGTGTCAAGTACGGCCAAGGATTTCTGTCCGCAGAGCCGCTCCGCATTGAAGATCCGATGAAACTTGCGCAGGGCGATCAGGTTACATAATCCTGGGAATCGTTCGGGCAGCCCATGACTTGCGGGCGCCTGGCAATAATGCGACTTATTGCTCTAACGCCCGTCGAATCTTAGCTGTCTGTGGTATACCTTTGCAACAGCTGGGATTGTGTTTGCCAATGAACGCGGAGGACGTGTGAAGAGAGTTCTGCTCTTTGTCGGCTTGGTGGTGATTGCAGGAGGCGGTTACTGGTGGTACTCATCGCGCCCGACCGCGAATACCTCGGAAGAGATGTTGCGTCGGACAGCTGTGGCACGCCGTGGCGAAATGGTCGTTTCGATTTCGGCAACGGGACGCATCGATCCACTTGAGCAAGTCGAAGTGAAGTCGAAGGCATCGGGCGAGATTATCGAGTTGCCAATTGAAGAAGGCGACATCGTCAGGCGTGGCGATCTGATCGCACGGTTGGACCGTCGCACAGCGCAAAACGACTATGATCAAGCGCAGGCGGATTATTCGGTGGCCGAGGTCACCGTCCGCCAGCGTCAGCGCGAACTCGATCGTCTGAACACTCTGTTCGACAATAAGCTGGCCTCCGAAAGTGAACTCGACAACGCCAAGCTCGCCTACGAGGAAGCCAATTCCCGAATGGTCCGCGCCAGGGCCGGGCTTTCGACTGTGGACGAGCGGCTGCGCGATACTGAAATCCGTGCGCCGCTGGACGGAATCGTGATTGATCGACCCGTTGAGATCGGCCAGATCATTTCCTCGGGGACGACGACTGTGACTGGAGGAACGCTGTTGTGCACTGTCGCAAACATGAAGCAGGCGTTCGTCGTCGCATCGGTCGATGAGACTGATATTGGGAAAATCACCATCGGATTGCCGGCATTCATAACGCCTGACGCGTATCCGGAAAAGCGCCTGGTCGGCTCGGTCGAACGCATCGCACCCAAGTCGAAAGTCGAACAGAATGTTACCGTTTTCGAAGTCACGGCGTTGGTCGACAACGCGGATGATCTGTTGAAGTCCGGCATGAATTCGACCGTCGAAGTTGTGACCGACCAAGCTGAAAATGCAATTCTCGTCCCGATCCGCGCGGTCGAGTACCGCATGCCGCAAGCACCTCCTTCGGGAGACACGTCACATGGTGGTTTGCGTGCACAGGGAATGCGCGGGGGACGCGACACCACTGGAGGACAACGTCAAGGGCCGCGTCGCGAAGGCGGCGGCGGGCAGGTCGTTGTCACGCAGGGACGCGGCGGAAGTGGTGCTGGTGGGGACGGGATGCGGGCCATGGCGATGGGTGGACGAGACGCCGGAATTCCCATGGTACAGGTTCGAAAGAACGGCCTCGAAGAGTGGGTGCGGGTCAAGCCGGGTCTTTCGAACGTCGATGAAATCCAGATCATCGAAGGTCTCGCCGAAGGGGACACGGTCGTTTACTCACTGTCATCGGGAGCGATGCAGGCGCGCAGCCAGATGATGGATCGGATGCGCAACAACAACGCCATCCCTGGAATGCGGCGCACAAATTAACAACCAGGATAATGAGTGCACGCGGAAACATATCAGTAGGTGAGGGCGTCAACGTCGCGTTCGCGGCACTGCGTGGGAATAAGATGCGCTCGGGGTTAACAATGCTCGGGATCATCATTGGCGTCGGCGCGATGATCACGATGGTCGCCATGGGGTCGGGCGCACGTCAGGCTGTGCAGGATCGGATACAGGCACTCGGCGCCGGGCTGTTATTTGTCCGCCCTGGTGCGCCACAACAGGGTTTCGTGCGCATGGCCGCTGGTTCCGTCGAGACGCTTGATGAAAAGGACGTCGAGGCGATCCGTAACGAGTGCCCGTCAGTTACGGCTGTTATTCCCGAGGCCACTGGCTTCGCACAGATCAAGTATGAGAGCAAGAACTGGAATACCCGCGTCACCGGCACCGTACCCGACTATGAATGGGTACGCAACGCCGCGACCAGCAACGGCACCTACTTCACGAATGCAGAGAATCAGCGCCGCGAACGTGTCTGTGTGATCGGTCAGGAAGTCGCGACCAATCTATTCGGCGACATCGACCCTGTCGGGAAGACCATGCGCATCAACGGTATGAGCTTTGTCGTCAAAGGCGTGTTGAAGTCAAAGGGCATCTCAGGATGGATGAATCAGGACGATTTGATTCTTGTCCCGATCGAAACTTCGCTGCACCGGTTGTTTGGTCGCGATACATTCGGTTCTCTAACACTCAAGGTTGCAGATGAAACACAGATTGACCGTGCGATTCTCGAAGTCGAGTCGGTCTTGCGCCGCACACACAAGTTGACCGTCGGGGTTGAAAATGACTTCAACATCCGGTCGATGTCCGATGTTGGTGCGGCCCAAGCGGAGACCGCAGAGACCTTTACCATGCTCCTCGCCTCGATCGCATTGGTCTCCCTTGTCGTCGGCGGGATCGGCATCATGAATATCATGTTGGTGTCGGTGACGGAACGCACGCGGGAAATCGGTGTGCGCATGGCGCTGGGCGCACGGCGTCGCGACATTCTGCTGCAATTCCTTATGGAATCGGTCACGCTCTCGATCCTCGGCGGTGTAATCGGCATTGGCGCCGGAGTGGGTGCTGCGGTCATCATGTCGCAGTTCTACGGATGGAATACGCTGATCGTCCCAGAGGCGATTTTCATCTCCTTTGGATTCGCTGGACTGGTGGGAATCTTCTTTGGGCTGTACCCTGCACGTAAGGCAGCGCGCCTGGATCCGATCGACGCGCTTCGGTACGAGTAGCACCACACAAGTCCCCGCATACAATCGTCTTGCACCACCATGCACGCGTACCTATGATCGATCAAGTCCAGGAGGACATTATGCGTGTCATTCGTTCGGCGTCGCTTGCTCCATTGAAGTCGAAATCCATCTGCATCGTTGGGTACGGTTCTCAGGGGCGCGCCCAGGCTTTGAATCTCCGTGATGCGGGCTTTTGTCCGGTCATCGGACTGCCGCGCCGCAGCAAGTCAGCGGGCCGAGCCCGTCGTGAGGGATTCGCGGTTCGGGCAACAGCCGACGCTTGCCGGGCGGCAAATGTCGTATTCGTGTTGGCTCCCGATCATCTGCACGCGGAAATCTACACGGAAGACATTGCCCAAAATCTCTCGCCTGGCACGATGCTCGTGTTCGCGCATGGGTCATCGATTCATTTCGGATTGATTACTCCCTCGCCCGACATAGATGTCGTATTGATTGCCCCGTTGGGGCCGGGCAAACGGCTTCGCGAATTGCGCGGACAACGTAGCGGAGTGGCGTGTTTCTTCGCGATGCACCACAAGACCTCAAACAGTACCCGAGTGCTTGCCCTGGCATTGGCCAAAGCGATCGGTTGCATTCCTGCGGGTGCGATCGAAACCACCTTTGCGGCAGAAGCTGTCGGTGACTTGTTCGGGGAGCAGGCAGTGCTCTGTGGCGGACTCTCAGAATTACTTCAAGTGGGCGTCGACACGCTGGTACGTCACGGCGTATCTCCCGCGAATGCGTACCTCGAGTGCGTGTTCCAATTGGATCTGATTGTCGATCTGATCAAGTCCGAAGGACTACGCGGCATGTACTCACGGATATCATCCACAGCGGCGTACGGGGCCGTTTACGCGGGACCCAAAGTCATCTCGGCATCGACACGTAAGGCCATGGAGTCACTTTATGTTGGCATTGAGTCGGGCAAATTCATCCGTCGGTGGATGCGTGTCTCGCACGACCCAAAATCGCGACTTCCGAAAATTGCGCGATCGTTTGAACGCGGGGAGTCGGAAGCTTTGAAGGCGTTGTCTAAGCCGTAATGCATGACAAAGCGGACCAATGCGATCTCTAATTCAGGCCACCACGCTGATTCTTGCACTCACGTCTCCCCTGCGCGGGATACAAGCGGACTCGGGCGCCCCTCCATCAGTCCTCTCTGCCGATGCGACCCGTGAACGCGCACTCGTGGGACTCCCTCTCGTTGAACGACCGATTCCTCTCCGCGGACTCAGTATGTGTTGAGCTTGGCGAATTCGCTCCACTGTCCCCGCTCGGCCCGCTCTTTGGCGTGGGAAGTATCCAAGCGGAGATGATCGACACAGAGTCTGATGCGCTTTGCCAACAGTTCCTCGATCGTATGAATCTCGCTCAGACCCGCGTCGAGAACGCCATCTCATTGCGAGGTACGATCGGGGCTGAAGAGGAATTCGTCCTCGGTGTTATTGCGGGGTATCGGGCTGTGTATGAATCCTGATGGGGCGGGTGGTTTGCGGCCATGAAGGATGGGCTGCGCGCGAAGAAGCACATTGAGAATGCGCTCAAACTCGACAGCACACTTTGCGACGCCTATCTCGGGCTCGACAGTTACCACTTCTGGAAGTCTGCGAAAACAGACTGGGTCAACTGGCTGCCGGTCGCTTCGGACTCTCGAAAGAGAGGAATTTCTATGCTGGAACGGGCTACGCAGTGCGGTATTTACACTCGTATCACTGCCCACGCCGCACTCGCATCCGCCTTCATTCATGACGGCCGTTACCACGAAGCCCTCGCCCGCGCCGATACTCTCGCACGGCTTGCCCCCAGCGGGAAATCCCCGCTCTGGCTGAGAGCACAGGTGCACTATTCGCTGTGCGAATGGGATTCGGCCACGCATGCATTCGAAGTATTGGAAACTCGCATACGGGCAGATGGCACTGGCAATTACTTCAACCTGATCGAATGCGCGTATAATCGTGCGCAATGCCATTGGGGCGCGGGACGGTACGAGCAGGCGCTCAACGAATGCGGGAGAGCACTTACATATCTGGCACCCCATGACATCAAGGAACGGCAGCGGAAGCGCCTGAATGAGCTACGAACTTTGCAGCGAAAACTTGTAAAACTGCAGTCCAAGCGGTGAGCATTTGCATCACTTGGGGGTACGAGCGACTATCAGCATCCCAGGTGCCACACGTAGCGAGAGATGAGTACTGAGCAACGGAGCGATGCGATAGTACCAACGGATCAGCCAGCGTGGATCCGCCTTTCTCTGCTCGTTCCAGATGACTTCTTCCACACGGAATCCGGCGCGTTCGAGCATTTGAATCGTGCCTTCGGGACTGAAATTGAATTTTGCATCCCCGAACCGATTCTTGTGGATCGCAATCCCCGCCTGCCGGAGCAGGTCGAACAACCAAGTGCGGTTGGTCACGCGTAGAAGCAAACAGCCGCCGGGAGAAAGTACCTCCCGGACACGACAAAGTGTCGCGGGAGGATCATTGGTATAGTAGAGACTGTCGATCACGACGACCGCGTCAAACGGCCCATCCGGAATTCGTTCATGAACGACCAACCCACGTTCGGCCGCGACAGTCCGCAACGCTGCAACGATCTCTACGCCTTCACCCAAGGCCCCGCACTCATTCAGCCGTTCGAGAAAATGTCCGTAGGCTGTCCCCACATCGAGAATGCGCGCTCCCTTGAGAGGCTGGTCGAGACTCCGCTCCAATACCTCTGAGAGATAGACGAAGTATCCTGTGCGTACCGCTCGAAAACTGGCTTCCCGATCCACGCTGGTATAACTGGCAACATCAAAGTGACGTTTAAGAGTGGGGTCTTCGAGGTCAATCTCGCGGGAGTATGTCCCACAATCCCTGCAACGCCACAACTGTGTCTCGATGTCACGATCTGGCAAATAGAATGGAATTGAGCCAATCCACTCGTCGGCGTGGTGACCGCATGCACCACAAATGGTGCACATATTCATGGGGACTGATTGCTCTGTCATCAATCAGCGTGGCTCACCGATATGGATATCAACATCGTCCCAGCTCTGCGATTGTCGCAGGGCCTCACGAATATATTCGCCATCGAATGTCCCATATGCTTTTGACGCTCCCCACAATGAAAGGCGTCGCGCGGACTTATCCCACTGATAACGCCCGCCACCTTTGATGCTCCAACCCGGGGTCCCAAAACGGACCTCTTCGCCAGAGGGAAGCGACACACTGGACATTTCCGATCGCCGTCGGCTGAACCGCTGTACGATATGAGCGTGGAACTCCGTGAGCTCGACAGGCGACAGGACGAGAAACTCTTCCTTCGGACCCGTGATATGAACGAATTTCCCCTCGCACACGGCTGGAGTCTGCCCGCCAAGTCGCGTTTCGAAGTAATCGGGGTTGTAATCCTCTACGATCATACTTGGGAATCTCCAAGGTACTGTTACGTCAGCCCACCCTTAATGATAACATTTCCGGGAATGAAAGTCCTTGTGCTGTGTAAACTCTTGGCGTGATCCCAGGAGCAGTCGGGGTACGACTGAACCCGTTCCAATCGGGCAATTGTGGACTGTCGAACGCGTGCTCAGATTAGATTTCGTGCAAACGTGGGCGATTGACTTGGCTTAGCCACTTGCCTGATCTTTCGCGTGTGGATGACGCCGGAAAAGGATGCAGCAGGTGACGAAGTCGGGGAATGCAACCGTGCGTTGGCTTCACACAATGTGTCTGACCTTCTCCTCTCTGCTCCTGATTACCTGCGGAGAGGACGTCGACACGATCGGTGACTCCGTACCCCCCTCAGCTGTCAACGATCTCGTTGTCGGACGGGCGATAGGGACTTCACTGACGGCTGCCTGGACAGCCACCGGCGACGATGGTGACTCCGGACAGGCAACCTATTACGACCTCCGATACTCGAAAGAACCGATCAACGAACAGTCATGGAGCGGGGCGGCTCAATGGGTCGAGGCGCGACGCCCGTTTTCTGCTGGTGTGTTTCAAGGGTTTCAGGTGTTCGGTCTCGATGCGTCGACGCAGTACTTTTTCGCAGTCAAATCGGCGGATGAAGACCATAATTGGTCAGAATTGTCAAATGTAGCTTCGGCAGTTACGTCCGGATACTCTGACTCGATCCCACCGGCGGCCATCGTAGACTTGACGATTGATTCGACAACCTCATTTACTATTTCGCTTTCGTGGGCTGCGACCGGGGACGATGGCATGGACGGACGGGCATCAAGTTACGACGTCCGATTCTCCGTGTTGCCAATCATAACCGAAGCGGACTGGGCTGCTTCGGCACGGCTAATTGGTGAACCGTCGCCAGCTCCCCCTGGTCAACGCCAGTCCATGACCGTGACTGGTTTAATCCCCAACAGGAGATTCTATTTTGCCGCGCGCGCCGGGGACGAGATTGTCAACTGGTCTTCGCTGGAACAGTTCGCCGCAGCCACTACAAACGCTGCTGAGATCGTACCCCCCGCTGCCATTACCGATCTCACAGTTGGAAATATCGGGTTGACCTCGGTGCAATTGTGGTGGACTGCTCCCGGTGACGACGGAGATATCGGGCGAGCATCGGAATATGACATCCGAACATACAGTTTCCTCATGACCGAGGAGAACTGGGGAAATTGCAGCCGGATTCTCGGCGAACCTGCCCCCACAGATCCGGGCTTGCCGCAGAGCTTGACGATCTCGGGGCTCGATCCTTTCCGCGTTTACAACCTGGCCATGAAAACTGGCGATGAGATCCCGAACTGGTCTCCCATGTCAAACATGATCACGTTTACAACAAATGGTGGTGGGGCCTCAACTAAAGACACGATTCCCCCGGGCCGTATCACCGATTTCACTGTGACCGCGTCCCAGCAGACTGCCCTAGCACTGAGATGGCGATCCGCCGGTGACGACGGCTACTTTGGGAATCCCTCCGTCAGTGATTTGCGTTATTCGAGGGACTCATTGACAGACGCAAACTGGGAGTCGGCAACTCGAGTCGACTACGTATTGCCGCCGCGCACAGCTGGCACGATCATGACGATGGACGTGATCAACTTGACACCTGGAACAGTGTATTACTTCGGACTGAAGACCGGCGATGAGGTACCAAACTGGTCACCGCTTTCAATCATTGCCCGTGGCGAGACCCGTCCCTGAACGTGATGAAGGATAGACAGAGAAGCGGCGCCAGCATCGCATACGCTGGCACCGCTTCGTTTGTCTGTTGGATTGTGATCTAAGCGACTGTGGGAATCTGCGATCCACAAACCTGCACCGATGGCGACTTGGCGAAGACTTCGGGCGTCACCGATGGTCCGTTGGCGGAGCAGTGCGTATTGAACGCATTGATGAGATCGATGGCCACGGTGCGAGCGTCACGTCCTTCGATCATGTGACGCGGCATGGTGTAAACCAATTGCCCATCCTTAAAGAGAAAGAACGAAGGTGACGATGGCTCAACTTGCGGCATGAACCCACGCGCTTTTGCCGTGGCGGCCGGATCCTGCCCTGCAAACACCGTAAACAGGTGATCCGGGATGGTCTTGTTCTGCAGAGCCAGTGCGACACCGGGACGCGCATTTCCTGCCGCGCAGCCACAAACCGAGTTTACCACCAAAAGCGCGGTTCCTTTGGATCCCGAGAACGCAGTGTCAACGTCCTCTGGTGTTTTTAGTTCTTTGATGCCGACATACGTCAGCTCTTCGCGCATGGCTTGCAGGATGCGTTGTATGTCTTGGGGCGTGTACATCGGAGTCATTGACATGGGATTGGTCCTCTGATTGGTCGTGACTGATACTATAATTTTAGGATCACTTCTCAAGACGATTTAACAATTCCCGAATCTGCAATACGGCGGCATCCGGGTTATCAATTGACAACTCTTTCTCAATAGGCCCTGCGATCGCTTCGCGAACTTCGCTGACGATCCGGGAAAGCTCTTCGGTTGACAGCGTACCCGATTTTTGCGCTGACTCTGCTGAGGAAAGGCGATCTATAAGATTCTGGCCCTTCGCGGGATCAAGCTCCACGTTCGATTTTGCTTCATGGAGCAATCCATGAATCTCGTTAAGGATGGCTGTCGTTGCTTGTTCTGACATTTATCTACCCTGCACGAACGTGTTACCAGATTCCCAGTTTATCTTTGATCTCGTCGGATGCCATCTTGCGCGGGTCCCACGGCGGGTCCCAGACGACTCGCACATCGGCCGTATCAACACCGGGTAGATTGGTCACCGTTTGGCGGACATCGTTGACCATCTGCGGACCGTAAGGACATCCGGGGCTGGTCAGACTCATGCGCACTTCCACATGTCTGCCGCCCTCTTCGACATCGACACCGTAAATCAGCCCGAGATCGACAATTCCCAGATGCAGTTCAGGGTCTTGAACCTCTTTCAGCGCTTCCATGACGATATCCTGATTGATCAGCATCGATTCACCCGTTGGTTGTATCATTGCGTTAGTCCTCTGTTACGGTAACACCCGTCGCGTCACCCGCGCCGGAAAGTGCGTCAAGCAACGTCATCCAGCCAAGCAATGCGCACTTCACGCGCACCGGAAAATTCTTGACACCCTCGAGCGAATCGAGGTCGCCGATGTCGAGATCTTTGCGTGTCGGCTGGCCATGCATCATTCCACGAAACGACTCTG
>JBKKDE010000183.1:0-5332 GCA_046708665.1 Candidatus Zixiibacteriota bacterium
CGCGAAAACAGCGCGCGACCATAGAGAGTGGCCGCACCGATCACGATATCCGGCTTATCCGCAGCTATCCAACGTGCGAGGAGTTCGGCGTATTGATCATCGACGAAGTTCGCCAGCGAAGGCTCATCGGCTACTATGGCACGGTCGGCTCCACGCGCCGCCAATTGCGCGGCTTGTTGGCCAACATTGTGACCGAAGAGAACTGCGGTGACTGTTCCACCGGACGATTCGGCCAGCGCGCGGGCCACGGCGATCTGCTCAAATGCACCGGACGAAACTGTGCCGTAGCGCTGTTGTGCGAAAATCCAAATTGAGATTCCTGACATCATATCCTCGTTTGTAGTGTCATCACCGATGTTGATCGTAATACAGACGTGTCGTCTGATCAATGACTTCGATCAGTGGCACGCGATGTTTTGACGCTGCGTCGCGGCAGTCATCGTATTCCGGAATGGCTCGTTCACCCGACGGCACACTCGCGATTTTCACGCGAATCGGCCCCCAGGGAGTCTCGACCGACTCGACGCGTCGTGCCAGCTTGCGGCGTTGCACGGAATGCCAACGGACTCCGAGTGAGCCGGTTTCAGCCAGGATAGTCTCGGCCATGGCCCCACGGTGTGGGTCATCGCACAAGACTTCGATGCGTGTCCCCTGCCGGCCCTTCTTCATTCCGATGTTGCTTGTGGTCACATCGATTGCACCGGCTCGTCGCAATTGTTGATCGACCCATTCGAATACTTCGGGACGCGTGTTGTCGATGTCGCTGGTTCCGATCCAGAGCGTGTCGTGCTCCAAGGGAGAGCTTACTTCGCCGATGGTCGCGCGGAGTAGATTGGGTCGATCGATGAATGCTTTGGTCCCTGCTCCGTAGCCGATGCGCTCTGTTATGATCGATACATCCGTGGAGAACACTGCGACTTCGGCGAGAATCGCCGCGCCTGTCGGAGTTGTTGTTTCACCGAGACCGTCGGCGTGGCGAACCGGAATGCCTTTGAGAATCTCGACCACCGCTGGGGCCGGGTAGCTGATAGCCCCATGGGCAGACACCCCAACACCAGAGCCAAGAGTGAGAGGTGCACAATAGACTCGATCAGCGCCGAGTTGATCCATCGCCCAGATCGAGCCCACGATATCAATGATCGCATCGTTGGCACCGACTTCGTGAAAGTGCACCTTCTCCAGTGTCGATGAATGCACCTTTGCTTCGGCCTCAGCCAGACGCCGGAAGACACCTTCGACGCGAGTCCGAACGTTGGTGGAGAGATTTCCTTTGGCGAGAAGTGAGAGTACCTGGGGTAGGTGCCGATGTTTGACATCCTCGGCAACTACAACATTCAATCGGGTTGCAGCGATACCACTGAGACTGACTCGCGTGACTTCGAGTTTGAAGTCGGAGGGGACAATCGGTCGCAGTACCTCGGTGATGGCGTTCGGAGCGACTCCCAGATCGATCAGTGCACCGAGGATCATGTCACCAGCGGCGCCGGCTTGACCATCTATATAGAGGGATTTCATTGATTAGGCCACCAGCGCCGGACTCTTACGCAACCACTTGCGGTCGATGGGGACGAACTTGTCGATCCAGTCGTCGCCATCGGAGCGCACGGGATCGGGATGCAATGCGAGATAATCGGCAAACAGCGAGCGAACTTCGGCTGGCTCTTCGATCTGCATGAGTTTGTTGCGCAAGTCATGAGAGCCGGGCCATCCTTTAATGTATGCGGCCATGACCTTGCGCATGCTACGCACAACCACTGCAGGGGGCTCGGGGGTCACACGAATCTTCTCATCGATGTGGTGCCATGCCACGGCAAGTACATCGGACGGTGGCGGCTCCGGTAACACGTCTCCGGTTTTCAGGTAGTGTTCTATCTCGGCGAAAATCCACGGCCTACCGACCGCGGCGCGTCCGACCATAATCGCGTCGCACCCTGTCTGTGTGAGCATTTCGTGGGCGGTTTTGGAACAGACGACATCGCCGTTACCGATGATAGGCACCCGGGATTCGTTTTCTTTCAGGTCGCGGATGTAGTCCCACTTTGCGGGACCGGCATACTTTGGTCCCCAGGCGCCGTCCTGGCGTGTACGGGCGTGAAGTGTGATCGCGACTGCACCAGCGCGAATCGCGCGATCGGCGACCTCGAGATACACCAAGTTCTCGGCATCCCAACCCGCCCTCATCTTAATGGTGACCGGTAGCGGGACGGCGTCGACTGTCTCCTTCACGATATTCTCGAGTAGGTCCAGGTCGCGTAGGAGCGAGGCTCCGCCGTTCTTGCCTACGACCTTGCGTACGGGACAGCCGAAGTTGAGATCAAGCAAGTCCGGGTTGTGCGCGGCCAACAATTTCGCGGCTTGACCGAATGTCTCGACTCTTGCTCCAAACAGTTGAAAGGCAACAGGATGCTCGTCAACTGCAAGTGCCAGTTTGTGTTCCTGACTCATTGAATTAAAGAACAGACCATCAGAGGACAAGAACTCGGAATAGACCACGGCCGCGCCGAACCGTCGGCACAGGCGTCGGAAGACCACATCCGTGATGCCTGCCATCGGAGCCAGGAGTGCTTTCCCTTCGATGGTCAAGTTTCCGAACCTCATGCCGAGAAATATAGGTGTCAGCGGTGCATTCGGCAATGTCGGCTCCGCTGTCCTGCAAGTAACGGTTGCACTGCCGGATGCGCGGGATGAGCCCGTCAAGAGGGCATCAGGCGAAGAAGCCGAGTCGTGGTGGAGGTGTGAGTATGACGGAAATCATTGTGCGCTTCGAAGACAAGGTGATCGAACGCGTGATCACCGAGAAAAAGCGCATCAGCATCGGTCGCAATTCCGACAACGATATCGTTCTCGACAACCGCGGCGTTTCGCGCAAGCATGCGATGATCGAAATCAACCCCGCCAACAGCGTGATCATCGACAACGAGTCCCTGAATGGCACATTCGTCAACAACCGTCGCGTGGAAGAGGAAATCCTCCACGAAGGCGACACGATCACAATCGGCAAGTACACGATGGTGTTTCGTCCCAACACCGCCTCTGAGGCCAAGTTGTCCGACCTTGACGGAACGATGACGCTCAACACACGCAAGCACCGTGAGCAGGTCGAGACCGACCGCCGCGACCGCGAAGTGGTCGCCCGCTCGGGCGGTGTCGCCGTACTGATGGGTGAGAAAAACGCCCCGGTCGAGGAAATTCGATTGAGCGGCGGCACGCTGACATTTGGTAACGCCGCATTCGTCAATGTGAAGGTCTCCGGTTGGTTCCTCCCTGACATTCAGGCCAAGATCGCTTATGAGCAAGGGCAGTATGTGATCATGAATGTTGGCAGTCGGAGCAAGACACGGGTCAACGGAGAGCCGGTTGATAAGATCGCGCTGAAGAACGCGGATCTCGTTCAGATCGGCACGACAGTGTTCAGGTTTGTCGCCGGAAGCGCTGTTTAATCCTGTAGTCACAGTCAGAGCGACCCCTATGAAGAATACATCAAAGTTCGGCAAGCTCAACCTGCGCTCTGAGAATACCCTTCTGCGCCGCTTTGGGCCGTTTATGCTCTACGGCCTGATCACGCTTTTGGTAGTGGTGCTCTACCTCGACAATCACCGTTGGCTGGCGTCCATCGAGCTTGGAATTCAGGACACGATGGTCTCGTTGGCGCGTGAGAGGCAGGCACCGCCGGAAGTTGTCGTGGTCAATATTGATGATGCGGCTGTCCAGAAACTCGGTGCATGGCCGTGGGACTCTGAGCGTGTCGGCTATCTCGTCGGAATGCTCTCAGAGTACAAACCCAAGGCCATCGGTCTTGATGTCGAGTTGCCCAGCGACTTGATGGAAGACCCGCAGGGCAATTTATTCCTCGCGGAAATGATTCACCGCGCCGGTAATGTCGTCCTGCCGATTCGCTTCACGCTCGCCGAAGATGGTCGATTTACTCAGACGGCGCCGGATTACGTCGCGAAGTCAAGCTTGATCGTAGTGGATGAAGCGGCGCGTCTGCTCGATTTCCCATATCCGCAGTCATTGAATGCGACAATCCCCTACGCCGAGGCCTGCAAGGCCGCCTGGGGGTTGGGGCACGTGAATACATGGCAGGATATTGACGGCAAGGTACGTCGCGATCCTTTGGTCGTGAATTACGAGGGTCATTACTACCCTTCCATGGCTCTACAGCTTGCGCGGGCCGCGACGGGCATCAACCGTTTGCAGGTCAAGCTCGATCCAGGCGAGGCCGTGACGATGGGACAGCGCTCAATCCCCACCGACGACGGCGGCATGCTGCTGGTTGACTACCGTGGACCAGCCGGGACGCTAGCATCGGTGTCGGCGGCCAAGGTGCTTGATGGCTCTGATGACTTACACGTGTTGTCGGGACGCGTGGTCGTCGTTGGCGTGACGGCAACGGGATATGGAACCACCCTGAAAACCTCGGCGTCGGATGAGTTCCCGCGCGCGGAAAAGCTCGCGACTGTGACAGCGAACATACTCTCGAATCGGTACATCACCACTGTATCGCTATCGACTTTTCTCGATCTCGTCACTCTCGTGCTCATTGGCGTGTTCTGCGGAGTGGTGCTGCCACGTGTATCTCTCATGAATCGCATGATCGTCTTGGTTGTCATGGGATTTTTGTTCATCAATGTGAATTATGTGTTGTACTCTTCATTTAAGCTGGTGACGAACACTCTCTATCCGACCCTCGAGATTATCCTCTTTCTCGCGTTCGCACCGTTTGTTAAGCCGCGCGAAGAATCAGGATCGGCAGTGCTGACGACATCGAAGAAGTCAGTAACACCCGCAGGTTTGACGACAGATTCGGGGCGGGTACTGGCTCCGCAGTCGATGCCGGCGCCGACTGTCGCGCTCAACCATTCTCCCGCTTCTGCGAAACTGGATCGCTCGCCTTTTCCTTCGGCACAGACTCCTGGGCCCCTGGGATCGAACGTTCAGAACCTTGATGGAGCGTTAACTCTGACACCATCATTTGATCCTGGTGCCGCGGAAGAGCCGGACCCGGCGATTAGCGGCAAGGCAAGTGCAATGAATAGTTCTCCAGGATTGGTCGACCTTGGTAGCTCACCGTCAGCCTCGGGATCGTTTGTGTCGAACCCTGCCTCTGGTGGATTTTCCTCGACGCCCGGTTCTGGGTCGTTCGCGACCAATTCTGGTCCGAACCTCGCGGATTTGAAACGTCTCGGTCGGTACGAAATCCAAAGCGTGCTCGGTCAGGGTGCGATGGGTATGGTCTTCAAAGGCATGGATCCGGCGATAGACCGGCACGTGGCGCTGAAAACCATCCGCATCCGCTCGGGTATGAACCCCACCCAAACCGCTCAGCTGC
>JBKKDE010000184.1:0-7965 GCA_046708665.1 Candidatus Zixiibacteriota bacterium
GGCGACACCAAATCGGCGGGGTTGTGCTTCGGGTTCGGTACATTGGGGTCGGTGCCAGAACGCGCCTCCGCGCCGATCACTAAGACACACAATACGGCGCCAAGGACACCACGGCACAGCCGGCGAAATCTTTCATCCCTCATCAATCCATCCCGCATTCTTTGCTCCTCAGTACGTCGCATAGTCAAACCGCGTAATCTCTTCCCAAGCGAGACCACGCGCGATCATCAAAAGTTGACACCCAAGCCGACACGGATCTGCCGACGGGAACTCCAGTTTGCCGGGCTCGCTTCGCGATTCGACGCGAGGATGACACTGTTCTGAACCAGTCCGCTTTCAGGTCGGCCGGAAGCGCCGTTTACGAACACGACGTCGCGGTTGTCGAAGAGATTGTTCACCCAGAACTCGAGCGAATAGTCCATCGGACCAATTCGAAAATCTTTGTTGAACCGGATGTCGACATTGTTCGACGACGGATAGCGCTCCGAGTTGGCCAATGGATCCTGCCCAGGCGCGAGTCGCGCCGCAATACCGGGGTGCGCCGAGGTCGGGGTGTACGGGAACCCGGAGCCGTATGTCCAGAAAATGTTGAGGCCAAAGTTGTCTGGCATTGTCACGCCGAACAGCTTCGGGTGATCGTTGGCCGGGACGCGAAGGTCGAGAATAAACGTCACCTTATGGCGCTCATCCCAATCCAGCGGGAACTCTTGAATCACAAAACGGCCACCAGAGTTGGCGTAGAAGTTATCGAAGTAGTCGAGGGCCTCGGCCGACGACTTCCCATACGCGTACGAGAAGTTGTAGGTCATCGAGCCGGAGACGTAGTTACCGTATTTCTTGTCGATTTCGACTTCCAGCCCGCGTGTGCGCGAGTAATCGGAGTTTTCGTAGTAGCTGCGCTCCTGTGTTGTCGAGACACCCTGCTCTTCCGATCCGGAGACCCGGCCGAAATCGTCGGAATAGAATCCCTGCACCGACAACAGATATTCAGTCGACAGCAGATACTGCACGCCAAATTCGTACTTGATCGTCTTGACAAAGTCGAGGTTGACGTTTCCGATGGTGCCGGAGACGCTCGACAGTAAGGTGGCACGCTGATACATGAAGTGCATCGGTGGCAACTGATAAAAGTGTCCGTAGTTGAAGAACACCTTGGCTCGGTCGGAGATCGGATACGAGAATGCCAACCGCGGGGCGAACTTGTCGCGGTAGTCTTCTACACCTATCGAGTCGGCGCGGACCGTGTCCGTTGTTTCCGCGTTACCGGATTGAACAAAGTACTCATAACGGAATCCGACCTGGGCGATCATCTGCCCGTACTCCATCTTATCCACGAGGTAAAACGCTCCGGTCTTCGGAGTCTGGTGATAGAAGTTACGAATCGCGCCACGTCCGGGATATGGGCCACCGTCGAAGCCGAGGGAGTACGGCACGTACGGCTGCTGCAATTCGTTGTAGACGAAATCAAATGCAGAGTAGCTCATGCCCAGTTTGACTTCGTGCTCACGACGCATCTGTGTCACCAAATCGGCCTTCAGAGTACGGGTGCGCGGTTTGCGTTCGTGCCAAGTAACACTGTAATCCCAACCCAAATCGTAGTAGCCGTCCTCGGCATTGCGAATGCCGTCGCCGTTGAGATCGTAGAAAGGTTCACCCAGATTGTAGTGATCATTGATGTTCGACCATGAACCGGAGACACGCGCACCACCAGGATCAAAAAAACCATTGCCATTCAGATCTTGAAATGCAATCCCCGGCACCCACGGGTCTCCCTGACTCTGAAACTTGCCATCGTGGGAGAGATCATTGAATGGCTCGCCAAGCGGGTAACCAGGCAGAACACCCGGCCCGTCCCAGAGCCCGTTCCGGTTGACGTCTGTAAAGGGTTCACCAAGAGAAACATCACCGTCGACATACGGCTCCGGGTTGTCGTTCGGTGTCGTTCCGTCGCCATCGAAACGGTCACGCTCCCGATCGGGATCGTAGATTCCGTTGCCATTGCCATCCGTCAGCAGATCACCGGTGTCGTAAATGCCATTGCTATTCACATCGACAAACGGCTCGCCCGAGGAAAAGTCGTACGCTCCGTTGTTGTTGAAATCGAAGATTAGACTGTCGTAGGTATCGTCGCGCGGAGAAGACTTCGGGTCAAAGACGCCATTGCCGTCGCGATCCTGATAGACGTCGCCAAAGTTGTACTGTCCATCGGGATACACTTCCACCCACGATTCCGGGGCATCCCATCGTCCGTTGGAATTGACATCCACGAAGTCATCGGCTTGCTCACTGAAGATGAAATCGTCCGGGTTGAGTGTGGCACCGGGATTGTTCGGGTCGCCGGGCTTGTCCCAGTAATTGCGGATTACATCAGAGTATTGAACCTCGTAGAAGGTCGTCGGACCAAGGTTGTGGACCCACTTGAGACTGTAGAATTCGTTTTTGTCTTCAACCCAGTCCTGCGAGTTCGGCGTGTAGCGATAATTCCAATTCCATGTTTGATTGCGTTCGTAGCTGAGCTTGTACTGCCCAGTCATGCGAATATCGGACGATAAGCGGTACGTCAACTTGGCAAGCGCTTCTCCCGTGTTGTTCTGACGCTCGTTCAGCACCATGCCGAGAAACTTGATGTCACGGTACTCGGCCGGATGCGAGGGTGAAGTATAGCGGCTCCATGCGTGCGAGCCATCGGAACGGTCGAAATTCAAGCTGAGGTAGTAGGCCAACCGATCTTCGGCTCCATCCACGCCCAGCGCCGGCAGCAGGCGCTTGGTGAACAGCGGATCGGGTCCACCAATGTTAAAGCCCATACGCTGGTAATTGCGCGAATACGTATTGAGCGCCGCGGTGCCGAAATTGTCGGTGAAGTATTCGAGCCGACCACGCGTAACTCTGTCACCCTCTTTGGTCGCAATATTCACGATTCCCGACGTACCACCGTACTCTGGTGACCACGCGCCTTTAATGATCGAGATATTCTCAATTTCAGTTCCAGACAAGTTCAACGCCGCTGTCGCTCCGCGACCTCCCAGTGGGTCGGACAGTGTTACACCGTCGACCGCATACAGGAGCTCGGTGGATCGCCCACCGCGCACATGGAACCGGTCGTTACGAACCGTGATGCCAACCTGGGTCTTGAGAATGTCGCCGACATTGGTAACCGGAAGCGTCTTAATCTTTTCCGCCGTGACATCGCGCTTCGTTGTCGCCTGATCCATCTGGATCATTTCCGCCCGGCCGCGCACGATGACCGCATCCAACTGCACTTCACTCTCATCGAGTTCAAAATTGACAGGAGTCGTCTGGTCAGGTTTGACCTGAATATCGGACTGGATGATTGTCGTGAAGCCGACCATTTTGGCACTAACCGAGACTGCGCCCAATGGAGCCGAAAGGATGGTGTACCGACCGTCAACATCGGTCAGGGCACCGAAGCTTGTTCCCTCAATCTGAACGGGACACCCAATCAGCGGCTCTTTGGTTTTCTTGTTGACGACGATACCAGATATCTTGCCCGATGCGGCCCACAGCTCCGCCGTCTGCAAGGCCACGACTCCTAGGACCATCAGGAGCGCCAAGAATACTGTTCTGGAATTGCCCATTCCCCGTCGGTTCATACGCCCATTCCTCCCCATTTCGGGTGTCAACGTACCTGCAAACACCGGCCGACAGAGCTTAAGTTCTTGGTACCCTGTCGGTCGCACAACACGGGTGTCACCTTCCCACCCGGCCCCGATTTTTGTGAGTCCCCCGCCGGAGGGAAAGTGCGAAGTTGGCGGGTTAACTCCCACAAAGTCAAGGACAAACCACCTTTCCTGTATACCGTTGCCACCCAAGAGACAGACGCGATACTGCGTCTGCCCACACCATGCATTATGCGCGGGTCGGGCAATTATTCCCGGCCCAGAGAAATAAAATTAGCGGGACTTGTTCCAGCCGGAGGCAGCCCATGAGGCGACTTTCGACTCGATCGCCACCCAATCGGCAGGGGTCTACTCAACTCGGCGTGATTCAATCGGCAGCTGAGTCCGAAAACCCTCCTCAAGCAGAGCGGCCACTGAATCCCACGTGCGTCCATCAAACTTCGGGCCGAGGTCGGTCCAGCGCTGCTCGTTCGCTTCGGGCGAAACTTGAGAATTCTCTGCGGGCCAGAAGCGATCGGTCGTTGACGGTGCCTTGAGGTAGATGGTGCCGTGTTGTAGAATACCGCTCGGGGCGATCAATTGAGCGGCGGCAATTATTTTGTAGCCGCCCAATGCGATTTCATTGCCGGTGATCGATCGGCCGCATAAACCATGCTGCGCCAACGCTCCACCACGATCCCCGAAGTGCAGTTCAGGATTGAATCCCATGTCGATCAGGGCTTTCAGCAGCGCGCGACCAATCGTATCAAACACGGCGCGAAACTCACCCTCCCCAATCGGAGCAAGCGCGCCGCGCGGAGCAACAACTGCATAGTTAATCTCATCCTTGTGCAGCAACGCTCCGCCACCGGTCGGACGTCTGCACCAATCCCAGTTGGATTTCCGGCAAAGGTCCTCATCGACAACCCGCAGCCAGCGCTGATGACGACCGATTGTTACAGCGGAAGGCCACATTGCATATGTGCGAAAGCTGACCCGGCCCTATGTGCGGGCAATTGCCAAGAGATGCGATTCAATTGCCATCTGCCTGGGCGCGCTAAGTCGCGCCGCCGACCTGAGAGGATTCAACGTATTCGGTTCGAGAGTGACAGACACGGCACGAATGTAGTTCAAGCGCAACCGACAAAGCAAATCGCCGCCCCAAGGACAGGAGCGGCAATGGCAATTTTAGGTTGTCGGAAACGGCTAGTCGCTGTCGAGACTGTACTGCTTCATCTTCAGGCGCAACGTCGATTCAGGGATACCCAGGCGTGCGGCGGCATGCTTCTTAATCCCACCCGCCTCGTTGAGTGCCTGGGCAATGTAGCGTCGCTCAATGTTTGCTATGTGGTCATATAGGGAGAAGCGTTCCGGCATTTCGTGCTTGTCATCCTCGACTGGCGTTTGGGGCTTGGCCAGGAACTTTCGCGAGAGACGTTCCGCGCCAATTACCGCGCCCGCTTCTGTCAGGAGCGTCATCTTGCGAACTTCGTTCTCCAGCTCGCGGATATTACCCGGCCAGTCGTACGCTGACAAGACACGAATGGCCTCAACGGAGAATCGGACCTGACGTCCCTCCGACTTTAGCTCCGCGAGGAAGTGATCGATCAAGAGTGGTATGTCTTCCCGACGATCGCGCAACGGTGGCAAAGTGAAAGCGACCGGTGTCAGTCGATAGAATAGATCGCGGCGGAATGTCCCGCGCTCCATCTCGCAGGAGAGATCGCGGTTCGTTGCGGAAATCACGCGCACATCGACGTGCCGCGGCTTGGTATCCCCCAAGCGCGTCAGTTCCTTCGTTTCCAGAAACCGGAGCAACTTCGCCTGGATCGAAACGGGCATCTCACCAATCTCGTCGAGGAAGAACGTCCCGCCATCGGCCTCTTCGAACAAGCCAACCTTATCGCGATCGGCACCAGTGAACGCGCCGCGCTTGACACCGAACAACTCGCTTTCGAGAAGAGTCTCGGGTAGTGCCGCACAATTGACCGAGACGAAACGCTTGTCGCGACGTTTGCTGGAGTAATGGATCGCACGCGCCGTCAGGTCTTTTCCGGTGCCAGTTTCTCCATTAAGAAGTAGAGAGACATCGGAATCTACAATCAGACGAACGCGTGACAGTGTATCCCTAAAGTCATCGTTTTGGGTTATGATACTTGGAAACTCGCACTCACGTCCAATCTGGTCGCGAAGCCGCTGCACATCGCGAAGCAATCCTTCCGACCGCAACTTGGTGGATCTCCACGCAATGACTTCCGCGTACGCGACGGCAAACTCCAGATCGCGCGGTGCGAAACCCGGGCCGGAAACGCGAGCCACCTGCGGGAGGATATCCGCATACAACAGTCCCGATGAGTCGGGCCCCAGCTCGACGGGAACCGTGATAACAGAGAGAGGCGATTCGCCGGCAAGCCGCGTAAGATGTGCGGTCAATTGCGGGGCGAGCGCGGTCAGCCAGTAGAATCGAGGACGGTCCGTCCGCAGGTCGGTCTGATACTGGTTCGCTGCAAGTGCTGCGACGCCCAATGCTAAAACGTCCGTCGCACCAGAGGATGCTAAGACCCGTCCGGCGCGTTCGCCGGAGGAAGTCACCTCGATGAGGATAACTCGCGAAGCGCCCAATCGCGACCTGCAGAAGTCGACAGCGGCTTGGAGATCATCGCTGGTCCCCTCCGACCAGGGCGTAGCCGCAAAGCGAAATTCGTTATGGGCGGAGACTGCTCGATTGACGCAATCATCTGACAGCCCGATGACAAGATCCCGTTCATTCTCGGGCAACTTGGCCGGGTCGCCGTTTAGTGACAAAGCATGGCTGGCGATCGACAACGCCTCGGTGATCATACCTTTCGACCGTTGCATTGCGACAGAAAGCCAGCGCACTTCTGTGACTTGGTCGCGTGCCCCGAGACGCTGGAACAACGCTGCGGCATCGTCGAGCGCAATCAGCGACTGCTGGGCGTACGATTCACCAATGCGGTTATAGATTTCGGCGCGGGCAAGACAGAGACGGGCCAATTCGTACACGTCGCCGACTGAGGTGAGGCACTCATCGGCCTTGGACAAACATGCGAGTGCTTCCTCGCGGTCGCCGTCTTGAGCGAGAGCCCGGGCAAGTATACGGTACATGCTTCCCGCCTCGGCGCGCTCGCCGATCTGAATTGCGACGCTTAAGCCCTCACGGCTAAGTCGGGTGGCTTCGGTCCAGTCGCTCATCGCGGCTTCGCACTCGGCAAGTCCACGCAAGGATTGAGACACCAGATCGTTGGCCGGGCTGATTCGCCGCCCTATTTCCAAGGCGCGACGAAACGCTTCCTTGGCAGCAACCCAATGACGCTGTTCGAACTGCCACCATCCGCAGTACTCAAAATAGATCGCCTCCTCGCGAATCAGATTCGACTTCTCGATCGCGGTGAGCGCGGCATCGAGACGGATTGAAGCCTCTTTGAATTGGTGTCGTAGCGTCGCGAGATAACCAAGCGAAAGAAGATTTCGCCCGGTCGACGTCCAATTCTGTGAGGCAACAGCGCGGGTATGAGCCAGCGTCAGTGCGGTCTCTGCCGCATCCCACTGTCCCTGCAGCAAACGCACGCGGCCCAGATTGCCGAGCAACATCGCCTCACGGTCTCCATCTTTCTGCTCCCGAGCCAACTCGAGGGCATCCATGAGATGCTCGATGGCGTTCTCATGCTCCCCACGCACAAAATAGACACGCGCCATGTCGTTGTGGGCGCGGAGCACACCTGACGAGTCACTCAAACGGCGATAAATCGCGAGGGCGTCGCGGACATGGATCAGTGCATTCTTGGTGTCGCCGATTCCCAGATACGCGAGACCGAGCACGCTATGGACATCACCAAGAAAATCGTCGGCCGCACCCCGCTCGAAAACCGACAGTGCCTTTCGGCCCCATTCAACGGCCTCGGCGTAAGCGGCAGTCGACAGGGACAAACGGGCCTTAAGGAGACTCCACTCGCCGTAATCCACCGACAACAAGTCACGCAACGACTCCTCCTGCAACTTGGCAAGAAGCGCCGCTGCGTCAGTCCATTTCTTGTCGTTCAGCAGTGACTGTATCTGCTGAAAGGCCGGTCCAACCGGGACCGACTGGTGGTGGGGAAGGGGCTTCATAATTAACGACCGACCGGTTAGCGACTACGACTTACCGGCTTGCTCTTGACTACCTTGATCTCGCTGAGACTGAGCCATCTTTCGAATACCAACCCAAACAATTGCGCTACAAAATGCGATCCAGAACCAGACATCGCACTTGAAACGTGATTGATTGGCGGCAGATCACTTGGTGCAGGCAACGAATTCCCGGGGGTGTTCGGGTCGTCCCCTGTTC
>JBKKDE010000185.1:0-4569 GCA_046708665.1 Candidatus Zixiibacteriota bacterium
GATTGCAAGAGCTTGCCGGCAATGCGACACTGTTATTCTATATGACCGAGGAAGCGCAAGAAGGTCGCAATGCCTTCCTCGAAAAACGCCCGCCCGACTTCTCGAAATTCCCACGCGTTCCGTAGCCTCGAGTGGACATGAAGCCAGAGAACCAGTCACCGCATCTGTCCGTGTGGATCATGGCGGCGCGCCCGAAGACACTCTGGGCTTCTGTCGCGCCGGTCATTGTTGGGACTGCCGTTGCTTACCGTGATGGCCTCGCCCATTGGCCATCGGCCGTCGCGGCAGTGTTTGGAGCTATCTTCATTCAGATTGGGACGAATTTCGCCAACGATCTCTTCGATCACTTGCGTGGCGCCGACACCGCAGATCGAGTCGGCCCAGTGCGCGTGACTCAAGCCGGTCTTGTCTCGACAGGTCAAATCCGTATCGCGATGATTGTCGTTTTCTCGATCGCATTTCTGATCGGGATCTACTTGGTCTCGCGTGGGGGCTGGCCCATTGTTGCTGTTGGCCTCTGTTCGATTGCCGCAGCGTTGCTCTACACCGGTGGGCCATATCCGTTCGGTTATCATGGATGGGGCGATCTCTTTGTCTTTGTTTTCTTTGGTCCAGTCGCAGTTGTGGGCACGTATTTTGTCCAAGCGCATACAGCCACAACGACTGTCTGGCTCGCGAGCGTGCCAATGGGAGCGTTGGCAACCGCGATACTGATCGTGAACAATATGCGCGACATTGCCACCGACCGTCGTGCGGGGAAACGAACATTGGCAGTGAGATTGGGCAGAATCGGAAGCATTGGTGAGTATGCGCTGATGTTGACATTGTCCATTGTCATCCCGATCGCAATGGTGTTGAATCGTTTGTCAGGTCCGCTGATACTTCTGTCGTCGGCTGTGATTCTGATCTTTGTGCCCATGCTCTTGAAATCATTGCGCACACAGTCCGGGCCGATGAAGACCGCGACGATTCTGAATCAGCTGTTGGCGAAAACCGCGCTGGTAAAGCTTGCGTATGCCGTTGTATTTGCGATAGGGATCAATTTGTGAACATCGTCTCCGCCCAAGCCGTTCCTTATACTCGAACATTGAGCCGTCCGATAGTGACCTCGCACGGGGAGTATAACGAGAGAAGAGGATTCATACTCGTCATCGAGGATATAGAGGGGCAGTTCGGAATCGCGGATGCAGCGCCATTACCGGGACTGTCTCCTGATACGATCCAAGAGTGTGAGCATGCGCTCATTGAGCTGACTAGGATCCGAGGAGGGTATAAACGTGGCAAAGCAAAGCTCTTGCGTCGGTCCCTGACCTCGGCCGAAGAATACTTTCCGGACGACAAATTTGTTCATAATCACGTTCGTCCCCTCATTTGCTTTCTAGAAGAGTATCAATCGATAGTCCTAGAGCTTCTCCCATCGTCGCCTGCGATGTTGTTTGCCGCCGCTACAGCGTTAGGCGACTTGAAAGCCACATATCGAGGCCGCTCACTCTCTCAAGTAATGCGCGCAAATGCCGCGTCCGAGGTTCCGATCAATGGCCTGATCACCGGGAAGAGGATTGAGGACATCACGAGACAGGCGAAGCTCTTGGACGCTGAGGGGTACTCGAGCTTCAAAATCAAAGTCGGGATCGACCATGCCGGTGATGATGTTGCCCGGATCAATGCCGTTTGCGACGCTGCGCCTCATGCTCGTCTACGGCTCGACGCCAACGGTGGCTGGGATTCGCGATGGGCTGAGACTGTCCTCTCAAACATCCCCCGCGGGAATGTTGAGTTCATCGAGCAACCTTTTCCGCGCGGACAATGGGAGGCGTCGCGACTACTGGCTGAGAAGTACCATGTTCGGTTGGCGCTCGATGAGGATGTGCAGACCATTGAGGAAGCAAGGGAACTAATCCGCAATCGCGCCTGTGATGTCTTGGTCTTGAAGCCCATGGTCTTGGGACGTCTCTATCAATGCGTGCTCTTGGCCGAAGAGGCCAGAGAAGCCGGGATTGATGTAATCTACACATCCTCATGGGAGTCCGATATCGGACTTGCGGCAACACTCCATCTCGCCGCCGCGCTCGGGCCAAACCCACCAGCCATGGGGCTCTCGACCGCCGGGATGATCTCCGAGGGAATCGTTAAGAATCCGCTGAAGGTCGAGAATGGATATCTGAAAGTACCGGAAGGGCCGGGACTCGGGATGGAGTTGGCTCCTGAGATTCTCGCGCAACTCCAGTGAAAGTGAATGCCATCGAGTATCCAACTGTACGCTGGGCGCGCGAGCTGCCTGATCACCCGGCTGTCATCGTCAATCACATCCCCATCACCTATCTCGAACTCGACAAGCGCGTCAGGCAGTGTGCCGGATGGCTTCGCGCGAAGGGTATTGTTCACGGCAACCGTGTCGTAGTCTCGGCGGCAAACTCATTGGAGTGGCTCATTACCATTCATGCCCTGGCTCGACTGGGCGCAATCCATGTCCCAATCGGCGCACGGATTCTAAAGTCTCATGCCGATTACTACCAACGCATCTACTCCCCCGCATTGATCCTGACGGATCAACCAACTGCACCCCTGTGGGATCACCCTGCTCTGCTAGACGGGTTCATGGCCGACTCCAACAAGGGGGAGCCGGAGCCGATAGGGATCGAGATTGATCGGGCATCTTTGCATTCAATCGTCCAAACCTCCGGATCCGAAGGCGAGCCAAAAGGTGTCTGCCTGACCTTCACCAATCACCTGTCCAATGCTCTCGCCTCGGCGCTCAACCTCGGAGTGCGACCCAATGACCGCTGGCTGCTAAACCTGCCGATGGACCGGATAGGCGGGCTGGCTATTGTCATGCGCGCTGCGGTTTACGGAACGACAGTAGTAATCCACGATCGATTTGATGCCGATCAAGTCTGGCGATCAATCGACGACGACGACGTGACACAACTCTCCTGTGTCGCGACTACGCTTCGAAGAATCCTGGACGCAGCTCCTGAACGTCAATGCCCCACTCATGTCCGCATACTGATGGTTGGTGGCGGACCAGTGTCCGAGTCTCTCATGGACGAGGCACGCCGTCGCGGTTTTCCGATTCTTCCGACTTATGGATTGACTGAGACGTCGTCGCAGATTGCCACACTCTCACCGGTGTCACCAGAATCGAAGCGGTACACCGCTGGCGTTGCATTGCCGTTGGCCGATGTCGAAATACGTGATGAACCGGGTAGTCCTGTTCCTCCGGGTGCAACGGGCCGCATCAATGTACGGGGTCCAATGGTCGCGAATGGGTACTGGGCTGAAGGCTTACGTATCGAGCATGCACTGGATTCTCAGGGGTGGTTTGCGACAAGTGATAGCGGCTCCATAGACGAGGATGGGTACCTGACGGTTCACGGGCGCATCGACAACGTGATCATCTCGGGTGGGATCAAGATTCACGCCGAGGAGATTGAGAATGCGCTCATGTCACATGAAGCGGTCGCGCACGCCGTTGTTATCCCGCTTGACGATGCCGAATGGGGACAAAGTCCGATGGCCATTGTCGAACGGGAAGCTGGAGGCGTTTGCGATGAGGATACGCTCCGCAACCATCTCTCCGATAAGCTGCCGCAGCTCTCGCAGCCGCGCCGCTTCGAATTCGTCGATGTTATCCCAACGCTTCCTTCAGGAAAGGCAGATCGACAAGCTCTGCGTTCGCGTCACCGCACGTGAAGTATGAGTCGTGTCGACTCAGTCTGTTCGAAATTGAATAGGTTGAGGTTAATCTGCCCGGAAGATCCGTACATTTGCTTGTACAACCCGATAATCGGCCCCAAGTCGAACATGACAGAATCTGTGACAATCGCATCGCATGGATCATCGTGGGCGTCATGACGCAGATAGACATTAGCTTGCACCGGATAGGACTCCATGAACGCAGCCGGCGTCATGGTCAGTGAGTATCCATGCTCCTGACACCCGCCTCCAGACACTACGGTTATCCTCAATACAGCGCCGTCGATCAGCGCGTCATGGAACGTGAAACCGTCTTTCTTCAAGTCCTCAGGAGCCACATCGCCGATCTCGACGGGTAAACTCCCGAGAATACGCACACCGATCGAGCGGTCGCAGCCGACGATGATCAGCGCCGCGCATGCAGCCACGAGGATTTGGCGATGCGTGCTACTCAAACTCACTCACCTTGCCCATGAACAGGATTAGCCCCGACTCCTTGTCGGCGATGGCGCAGAAAAACGGGCGATCAACATTCATTTCGAATCCTGTTTTCGGAGGTGGGAACGATGTCACTACCACTTCGACCGAGGTGACCGCCGCGGCCTCCGTGCCCTCCTCATTCACTTCCATGAAAGTCTTATGATTCACTGCGCTGATGAAGACATTCTGCGACGCCACTTGAATCATTTTCGAGAAATCAGCCCGAGCGGGATCGAAGGCGACTTCCATGCCGGCCGCTGAAAGAGCATCGTTGAGCTTGCCTTTGTAGGTTATCGTGAAACGCGGCAAACGCAATTCACCCTTCTTCATCCCGAACTTCGGGGGCCACTCATTCCACAGCGACGCCGAAAGGTTGCCTGCAAAAGCATCGAG
>JBKKDE010000186.1:0-6460 GCA_046708665.1 Candidatus Zixiibacteriota bacterium
CGCATTCTCGAACGCATCTATCCCTCCGGCGAAATGTTCGATGAACCCGAGTTCGAGCAGAAGAATTTGCAGTACATGTACACGGATGGCTCGCACTGGCATTTCATGGATCAGGGATCATTCGAGCAGGTGGAGCTGACCCAGGAGCATCTGGAAGGGTACGCGCAGTTCCTGATGGAGAACCACGAATACAAAGTCCTCTACTTCGAAGGTAAGCCGATTTCGCTCGATCTCCCCGCGTCGGTTATCCTGACCGTGACCGATGCCGAGCCCGGGGTCAAAGGCGACTCTGTTTCAAACTTGGCGAAAAATGCCACGGTCGAGACCGGCCTCAACATCAAAGTCCCGCTGTTCATCAAAGTCGGGGACAAGGTCAAGATCGACACCCGCAGCAAAGAATACCTCGAACGCGTGAATTAGCGATCATGGAGATGTGATATCGGGGGTGGGTCATTCGACCCGCCCCTTTGTGTTTCTGATCCCCACGCGCAAACAGGCAACCTTTGTTGGCCCCTCCACACTTACGCCCGTATCACTTTCTCCCAACCACCCACAGAACTGCTTGAAACTCGCGTGTAAATCCTCCGTATTTCCCTCTGAAATCGGTACTGCAACCAACCCAATCCCAAGAGGAGAATGTCATGGTCAAGCCGATCCCGGATGGATTCCACACGCTCACGCCGCACATCGTCTGCCGCGATGCCGCCAAGGCGATGGACTGGTATGTCAAAGCCATCGGCGCCGTCGATCTGGGCCGTCATCCTGGTCCCGACGGCAAGCTGATGCACGGGCTCATGAAAATTGGCAACTCGATGCTGATGCTCGCCGACGAGTTCCCCGAAATGAAGTGCCTCGGCCCGCAGTCCATCGGTGGCACAGCGGTCACGATTCACGTGTATGTCGAAGACGCCGACGCAGTCTACAACCGCGCAGTGGCAGCCGGGGGGAAGCCCACAATGCCAATCGCCGATCAGTTCTGGGGCGACCGCTACGGGGTGTTTGAAGACCCATACGGTCACGCTTGGTCAGTAGCCACACACAAGCACGACTACACGCCCGAGCAGATGGCCGAAATGATGCAGAAGGCGATGTCGTCAGGGGATTGCGCGCCCGCGTAGAGTTGAATGAGTCTCAGTTGAATTGAATGAAAAAATACCCCCGGGCGGCTTCGGTCGCCCGGGGGATAACCTGGATTATCTTTGCGAATTCGCAGAGCGGCAATGCCGCCGGTGCTACCTCGGCTTCTTCTTATGTCGATCTTTGCGCAGGCGCTTCTTCCGCTTGTGCGTTTTGATCTTTTGGCGTTTGCGTTTCTTGCCCGACGGCATTCATTCTCCTTCGAAGACCCCTAGTGGCCGCCCCTAAGGTACTACAGCGGCTGCTTCACGATCAAGTTCTTGAATTCATTCGACGGCTTAAAAACAGGCACTTTACGGTCCGGCACGGGCACTTCGTCGCCTGTGCGCGGGTTACGCGCCTTGCGTGCCTTGCGCATCTTCACCTTGAAGGTGCCGAAGCCGCGTATTTCAATATTCTTACCCGCTTCCAGACAGGCCTTGACCGAATCGAGAAAGGCGTCAACGGTCACGGCCACGTCGGTGCGCGTTAGGCCGGTTTTTTCGGCGCAAATCTCCACCAAATCGGCCTTGGTCATCCTGACCTCCTTACCCAAACAGTGAATGTTCTCATCATCTCTCTATTTATTGTCCCTGACCCTCAGAGCATTTTCAATCTAGCGATATTGCAATAACGGCTCGTTGTACTCAAACTCCTGAACTTGTCCCGCCAACCAATCAAGCGCGGTGCGTCCGAGAAAATCGACCAACCCGGTACGCTTCCTCGGCTCCTCTTTGACAGTCTTGGGCGGGGTGGGAATGCCGACCATGTTGGCCGCGATATCGAGAGCATCGTGATAGTCGCCCAACTCATCGATGATGTGGAGCTCTTTCGCCTGACGGCCGGTGAAAATACGTCCATCGGCAAAGACGCGGACTTCCTCTTTGGTCATTCCGCGTCCTTCAGCGACGGCTTCGATGAACTGGTCATACGTGTCATCGATGATCGATTGCAAGTGCGCTGAATCGAGCGCGTTCATGTCACGCGAGAGATTGCCAACATCCTTGTACGGCCCACTCTTCACAGTCTCATACTTCACGCCCACTTTATCGAGCAAGCGTTCAAATGTTGGATATTGGAATATGACACCGATCGAACCCGTCAGTGTGCCAGGGTTGGCGACAATCGTGTCACACGCCACGGCAATATAGAGTCCACCAGAAGCTGCGACAGTACCCATCGAAGCGACAACCTTCTTGCCGCCCTTGCGCACCCGCAGAATTTCCTCATGGATCTCCTGGCTGGCCGCAACACCACCGCCGGGCGAGTCGACTCGCAGAAGGATGATGGGAACGTTGTCAGCCTCGGCCCAACGGCGCAATTGTGCCACGACCGAACGCGACGAGGAAATCTGTCCGGCCACTTCAACCACCGCGATACGGTCGCCAAAGCTCCCGAACATTTGATCGTCGTTGCTGGAGACCCCCCACATGGCCAATGTCATCAGGGCCACGAACATCAGGAAGGAACCGGCGATTATCGTTCCGATGATAATATCGCGGCGTGCTGCCATAATCTCTTTCGTTGCGCGTCCAACACAATCATCCCGTTACATCTTCGACGGAATGCGAATCTTCTGCCCTACACGAATTCGGTTTGGATTGTCGAGTGCGTTGAATGAAAGCACCTGCGCGATGCTGATGCCAAACTTGGTGGCAATACGCAGGACCGTATCACCCTTGCGCACGGTGTACCAAAATGCTCCTGTACGATTCGACGACACCTTCTCGGCCTCAGGAATCACCAAGCTCTCGCCGACAGCGAGTTTGTCATGCGCGCTCATGCGGTTGGCCTGACGGATCTCCGAAGTGGTCACGCCATATTTCTTCGCAAGATCCCAGAGCGTATCTCCCGACTTCACCGCATGCTTCTTGCCGTTCGATTCCTTGGGCAGCGCCTTCGCCGACAGGGAAGACTCGCTCTTGCGCGGTGCCCTCTCGGACCGCGTATCGGCGACGGCCATCGGCACCGGAATGGTGAGCGACTGACCAACACTCAGTTTGTGCTTCGACTTCAGCTTGCTCGCCGCAACAATGTCGGCGACACTGACGCCATACTTCTTGGAAATGGCGCCCAAGGTTTCTCCCTTGCGGACTTTGTGTGTCGCCCATTCGGTACGCGACGATCGCGGCAGTTCACGGTAAATGGCCGCAAACGCGTCGGCAGTACCTTTGGGAACACGCAAACGGTAGGGGGATACATCGGGCGGTGTCACACCACGGCGCAATTCGGGGTTCAACGATTCAAGCTCTTCGGTCGTCGAGCCGAGCCCCTTTGCGACATCTTTCAGTTCGATCGGCTTGTTTGTCGCGGCCCAGTCGAATTCCATCGGCTTGTCAAACTCGATAGTAAAGCCGTAGGCAGACGGATCCTTCGCGATCATCAACGCGGCATGGTAGAGCGGAACATAATTTTCGGTTTCCTGACGTAGATCAAGTCTCCAGTAATCGCTGGTCTTCTGACGTTTCATCTGCCGGCCGACTCGTCCTTCGCCACCGTTATAGGAGGCCAACGCCAAATTCCACGAGCTAAACAGCCCGTGCAGGTACTTGAGATACTGGCACGCGGCATGGGTGGATTTCTCGAAATCACGGCGCTCATCGAGCCAGTGTGTACGATCCAGGCCATACTGCTTGCCAGTGGATGGTATGAACTGCCACGGCCCGGATGCGTGCGCGTGGGAGTATGCCCTGTCATTGAAACCCGACTCGACGATGGGGAGGTAGACGATGTCGCTGGGAATTCCGTACGACTTGACGATATCGACCATCATCGGCACGTACCGTCCGGAACGCCGCAAAAACCGTTCCATCGGCTCACGCGCGGTTGTCTGCCAGAAGCGAATGCACTTTTGCACGCGCGGGTGTTCGGGCTCAATCGGATAGTCGAATGTGATCCCATCCGCTTTCAGTTCCTCGGCCCTTGCGACTGGCTCGCTCGAAGCCGTATCAGGATCGGGCCCCTGGCCCAATCGCAGGAGAATGGCCGAGGTAGAAGCGTCCTCAGGCAATTCACCGATGGCGAGCAGTGTCTGACGATAGTCACGGGCAATGTCTTCTAGGAGTCTGTCAATCTTGTCGGCCGAATCGACATCTTCCGAGCTGGCTGCATCAATGTCACTCAGAAGTGTAAGCGCCTGTTCAAAAGCCACTTGAGCGTCGGTCCAGCGCACATCGATATTCGCCATCACGCCTGTCGAATAGAGCGCTTCGGCTTCCGCCAGGACTGTGCGAAGGTCGGCTTGAGTCGGTTCTTCAGCAGAATGGATCCTGGATTCGGCGTCCGAATACTTGGCATCCGACTGTGGGGTGTCGACGCTATCATGCTCCGCCTTGAAATCGCTAGGAGATCGATAACGCGCCGAGGAACCGCATCCGACGAGAACCAAGGAGGCGGTAGTGGCTAAGGCGAGAGTTCGATTCATATTTTTCAACACATCCCCCAGTGCAATAAGCATTTACTCGGGCCCCCACTAATTAGAAGATCGGACATAAATGGCCCGTACTTCACTGCAATGATGTTGTCTGGGTAGAGCTTAACTCAGTGAGTGCATCCAAAACCACGGACCGCCCCCCGCTCCAACCCACGTAACCCGCTGGTATTAAACACAATCCAGAAGGGTGTCAAGGATTTTTCTGGCACCTAACTGCCCGAATCCAAAATATCACCCATTTGGCAATATGTTGCTGGATAGGGATTTGCGCCCCAAGAACGGTCTCAGGCGCGCCTGTGATGGCTAACTGACCGCGCTCCACAACTTGATAATATCTTCTGGCACAACAGGATAAGTTTCTAGAGCGCGGACATAGCTTCTGTGACGGAACCAAGTGGACTGACGCTTCGCATAGCGCCTCGTGTTTATAACAATGCGTTCGTAGGCATTGTTCTCAGCGATTTTCCCCTCAAGGTAGGACACAATTTCCTGGTACCCAACCGTCGCCAATCCGGGAGCGGTCGCCGGTATCCCGAAGTTTAGCAGCCCGAGGACTTCCTCTGTCAATCCCATGGCCCGCATCTTGAGTACCCGCTTCTCGATCCGGTCGATCGCTATCTGACGATCAACCTCGGGCCAGACCACTCGGACCTCCCACGGACAGGGAATGAGTGTCTGCTTGCTGAGCAAATCGCTCAGCCGTTGGCCGCATTGCATCCAGACTTCGATCACCCGACGCACACGCGTCTTGTCGCCGGGGTGAACATCGGCCATGAATTCGGGATCCACCGACCGTGCTTCCTCAGACAGCGACTCCCAACCACGCTCATTGGCATCCGCGTTGAACTTCGTCCGGGTTTCATCGGTGATTTCGGGAAGTTCAACCAACCCATGGATAAATGCATCAAGATAGAACCCCGTTCCGCCGACCATGATGACTGGACCTCCAGACTCGAGTCGCTCCGCGACAATCGCACGCGCCTCATTGGCGAATCGCGCTGCCGAGAAGTACTCACGCGGGTCGGCGCAATCGACCATACCATAGTCAAATTCACGAATTGCTTCAGGACTGGGCTTGGCTGTCCCAATGTCCATCCCGCGATACACTTTGCGGGAATCGACTGAGATGAGACTTGCCCCGGCACGTCGCGCAACCTCCTGAGCCAGCTCGTTCTTCCCGGAGCCGGTAACGCCAACAATGGCAAGGATGGGAAGTGATTCAGACACGCGTACAAGGAACAGAATTGTACCGACCCTGACAACGTCACTCCATCATTTTCCTGGGCACTGTCTTGATTCGCTGGGCATCAGAGAACGTTATTGCAGCGTGACTTCTGCATCCGCCAATGACACCTCCGCAGCATTGACTCCCATGCTGCGTCAACACGCCGCCGTCAAAGCACGCTACCCCGACCATATCGTGTTTTTCCGCATGGGCGACTTCTATGAGATGTTCGGTGAAGACGCGGTAGTCGGCGCGCAAATTCTCGGCATCACGCTCACCAAACGCCCCCACGGCAAAGACGGCGAAATTCCCTTAGCCGGAGTGCCGCATCATCAGGCCGAACGCTATCTCGCGAAATTGGTCGAGGCAGGGCAGAGGGTTGTCGTCTGCGAGCAGATGGAAGACCCTAAGCAAGCCAAGGGACTTGTACAACGCGATGTTGTCGAGATAATCACACCGGGTACTGTCCTAAACCCGGCTGCGTTGGATGAGACGCGAACTCCATCAATTGCCGCATTGGCCGGTCCCGACGACAGCGGGCATTTCGCGCTCGCCTTTGCCGAACCGACCAATGGACGGTTTACAGTCGACACTGTCTCTCCCGAAACATTGGCCGACTTGCTCACTTCGCAAATTCCGAACGAGATTGTTGTCGCTGATGATGCCGATTCTCGCCTGACCCAACT
>JBKKDE010000187.1:0-7518 GCA_046708665.1 Candidatus Zixiibacteriota bacterium
CGATATCGTTGGTGTGATTCTTGAGTATGCCCTTCTCGAAATCGACGGAGAGTTCATCACCTTCATTGATGCCATCCGTGTCGACCTCAATGCACGGAAGGCCATTGTTGATCGAATTGCGGAAGAAGATTCGAGCGAACGATTTGGCCAAGACCGCGCGTGCGCCGGACAGCTTGATGATCACCGCCGCTTGTTCCCGCGATGACCCCATGCCGAAATTGTTGCCAGCGACGACGAAGTCGCCCTGCTTGACATTGCCAGCATAATCGGCACGGGCATCGACAAGTGTATGTTTCACCAATTCGGGCATGTTGGACAATAAGTGGACCAACCGACCGGGGAAAATCAGGTCGGTGGAGATATCGTCGCCAAACATCCAAGCGCGTCCTCTATCACTCATGACATCACCTCACGCGGATCGGAAATCACACCGGTCAATGCCGATGCGGCGCAAGTCGCGGGCGAGGCCAGATAAATGAAGGCCTCAGGATTGCCCATGCGTCCTTTAAAATTACGGTTCATTGTCGAAAGACAGTTTTCGCCAGTACCGAGAATGCCGGTCTGAATACCAGGGCAGGCCCCGCAGCCAGGGGAATTGACCAAGCCGCCGGATTGAATGATTGTCTCCCACACGCCTTCACGAAGCCCCTCGAGATACACAGTGCGAGATGCAGGAGTCGCAACCAGGCGCGTGCCCTTGGCGACACGATGGCCCTTGAGGATACTGGCCACCTCGCGGAAGTCTTCGATGCGTCCGTTGGTGCAAGTGCCGAGATATATCTGATGGACCTTGAGCCCTTTGACTCTCTTGTCGTTCACGCCTACCACGTTGTCGACATTGTGCGGCATCGCGATCTGCGGCTCGAGTGTCGAGCAATCGACGGTCATTTCAAACGAGCATGGCGCATCATCATCGCCGGCGAGGGGCTTGTAGTCTTTCTCTCTCCCCTGCGCAACAAAGTACTCGCGCGTCTTCTCATCGGATGGGCACAGACCGCACTTGGCGCCGGCTTCGACCGCCATATTCGGGAGCACGGCGCGATCCGGAATGCCCCATGAATCAATCGCGGGGCCAACAAATTCCATCGAACGGTACGTCGCACCATCGACGCCGATCTTACCGACGATGTGCAGCATGACGTCTTTGGAGTAAACACCTTTGGGCAGTTTGCCTTTGATGATGAACCTCATCGTATCAGGGACACGCAGCCAGGTCTTGGAGAGAAACATGGCGACGGCGATATCGGTCGAACCCATGCCGGTCGCCAGCGACGCCGTGGTGCCGCCCATACATGTGTGCGAGTCGCCGCCGAGGATGATGTCGCCTGGCTTGGCATACCGCTCCATCACGATCTGATGGCTGATGCCCTCGCCGACATCGATCAACTCCACTCCCCACTCCTCGGCGAACTCGCGAATGGTCTTCTGCTCGTTTGCGGACGTGACTGTCGACGACGGCGACGCATGATCGAGAAAGAAGCGCACCTTTTCGGGATGTTTGAATCCTTTGAATCCCAATCTCTGCAATTGCGAGATCGCCAAGGGCCCCGATAGATCATGCGCGAAAACCTGATCAACCGGCACCATCACCAATTGCCCCGGCCTGACCTGCGAACCCACTTTGGCGGAGATTATCTTTTCTACCAACGTCATCGGCATTACGAATTCTCCTGCTAATTGTCAGCCATTTGACGGCGCCAGTATATTGCGCCAAAAGTCCGCATCCAAGCGGTTTCAGGCGGGGACGATGTCGTCGTCGGTGCGTGGCGGGAGCGCATTGATGCGTTCGGCAGCGCGCTCGTAGAGCGAGGCATTGCGGCGAAATGCCTTCCATTCGGCGACACCGCTGGAGATTCCCAGTACGATAGTTACGGCACCCAATGCCCAATGGACCCACGGAGTGATCTTGGCCGCGAGCACTCCGCCAGCCACGATCAATTCCGCGGTGGCGACCAACGGCAGAATGTGCCCCATGCGCGAGACACTCTTCTTGATGACTTGTGCCTCGCTGGCGAATTCGTCGCCCAGTTCATACTTCGCCGCGGCGCGCACCATCGCAGTCCGCATCCCCAAGAAGTAGTACGTGGTCATGACTTGAGCCAGCGCGAAGAGGAACGTTGAGATCATGCCGATGAGATAGTGCGTGTCCCACGTGAACATGGCCGGAGCGGCATAGCCAATCACCGCGGTCGCGATCATGCCCGCAATGCTCAGCCATTTTCCGGCTATGAGGAGAAACGCCAACATGCTGCTATCTGTTGAGCATCTTGTACGTCATTGCGCTCAGCTCCACAGGACGGAACCCCGGGATGTTGCGCGCGGCGGCGGCGACCAATTCGCCCGGCGCATCCTGACGCACCCGAATTGACCATTCCTTCCATTCGCCATCGAACGAGATCACCCACTGCCCCTCGTGCCAGCGCATGACTCCATTCACCGGCGGATAGGCCCTCTCGATCCAACGAACAGCATAAACACTATCTCCAGGCACAGGCACAATATGCCCGGATCCACGAGACAGCGCGGCGCCTTTATCTGCGTTGACAAGGACTCGCCTGATCGACAACCCTGTACCAGCGCTGTCGGCTGAGAACATGAGTGTGTCGATGTAATTCGTTTGGAAGTAAGCACCAGATCCGACCCACCCGGACGCACTTGAGCCGCCAAAGTACGCGATTGGATCATTGCGGAACAAATCAACCGTTTGTGCCTGCGCTGCCCCGGCGCATAGGACCGTACCGATCAGAATTGCGAGAAGCTTCACGTTCTACTCTCCCATCACTTGCACGCGTACCTCACGGTCGCGCGGTCTGTTGTCGAACTCAAGAAACACGATCTGTTGCCATGTTCCCAGTGCCATCTTTCCATTTGAAACAACTGTCGTGAAGGATGTTCCCACCAAAGTCGAGCGCAAATGGGCGTATCCGTTGCCGTCGCCCCACGTCTTGTCGTGTTCATAGACCTTTCCGGTTGGTATCAATTGCTGCATCAACGCGGGCCAGTCACGCTTGAGCCCCGGCTCAAATTCAATGGTTGATACACCCGCAGTGGAGCCAACGGCGCAAACTATAACAGCCCCATAACGGATACCGCTCTTACCTACGGCCTCCGCGACGCGCTCTGTCAGGTCGATCATGTCGCCGTCGCCGGTTGTCGGAAAGGTTATTGTGTGGGAGTGGATCATTGGTCCTATTGGTCCAATAGGACCTACTTCTTTGCCAGTTGGCTCATCGCCACAACCCGCTTGATCTTCCGCGTTGATGTCTTCTCAAATGGCTCCACGCGCAACTGCCAATCGACGATCCGTTTGTACGATGCCATGTGTAGACACGCGTTCTTGACCGACTGATCAAGCGCATCGGTCAGCTTCTGCCGATCAGCCCACACTTCAGGAGAAACTGCGGCGAACCACTCGGCATCAGGCACAATGACTGCGGCAACCATCTCCCCTGTCTTGCCTTCGCGCGTGAATCCATAGACCATCGATTCACCGATACCGGGCTGCGCGTTGAGGACAGATTCGATTTCCTCGGGATAGATGTTCTTTCCGGCTCCCGAGATGATGACGTTTTTCGAGCGCCCCACAACATGGATGTGACCATGCTCATCGATCGAGCCGAGATCACCAGTGAGCAACCAGCCATCGACCAGCACCGCCGCAGTCTCTTCCGCACGCTTCCAGTACCCCTGCATCACCATCGGTCCCCGGACAGCGATTTCGCCATACCCGTCGGGATTGGGCTTGTCGATACGCACCTCGACTCCGGGCAACGCCGGACCACACGTGCCATGCCGGTGCTCGCCGGGACGGTTGACCGTCGCAACTGGCGAGGTCTCCGACAATCCGTATCCTTGTAGGATCGGGATACCGACATCGTCGAAGAATTCACTGACCTCCGCTGGCAATGCGGCCCCTCCCGAGACGACGAACCGTAGTGACCCAAGTCCCGCCTTAGTGCGCGCCGAGTGGAATAGTGCCTGTCCGCTTGATTTCCATCCCAGTCTGTGCCCGAATCGAGCCAACGATGTCAGCACACTGAACATGCGTCGTCGTAAAGGCGGCGCTTCCGACACTTTCTTCTGAATGCTGTGGGCCATCTTTTCGTACAGCAAAGGCACGGCCAGTATGATTGTCGATTTCGTCGAACGCAAATCCTCGATGATCTCGTTCGACTTCAGGCTGCGCGCATACGCGACCTGGGCGCCGATCGACAAAGGATAGAGAAACCCTGCTGTGGATTCGAATGCGTGGTGGATGGGGAGAACCGAAAGCAGTTTATCCGTGGGTTCTACCAAGTGCATCTCTTGAATCGCCATGATGTCGGTCACGATGTTGGCGTGTGACAGCATCACTCCTTTGCTGTACCCGGTCGTACCCGACGTGAATATGAGCACCGCGAGCGAATCCGGGTCGAGATCAGGCGGATTGGGAACTGTCACGTCGTTCGGATCGACACTCGGCCACAATGTCGACAGATCCACCGCCCGCGTCTTCGAATCCGGACGCTGCACGAACGACGTTAACGAATCCGTGAAATACAAAACCGAATCCGAATCGGAGAGTATCCCGCTGACCTCGACCGGCGTCAGCATTGGATCGAGCGGTACTGCGGTCGCTCCAGTCCACAGTGTCGCAAGGTAGGTCACACCGAATGTAAACCTATCATTGTGACGAACCGCGATTCGGACACCGGGGCGCGCACCTGCCGCGCTCAGTCTGCCAGCGAGACGGGCCACAGCGCATAGCAAAGACGCATACGAGACATGCTCAAATCGTGCGTCCACCCAACGCCACAGCGATGGTGATTGGGGCCGACGTGCCGCGGACTCCGCTATGAACGCCGGAATCGCGGTGACAGGACGCTTAAGGAAGGTCGTGGCTCTTACGGACATCGGCAGGATTATACACAATCGAGACGATGACCGCTAAGAGAGTTCATCGAGGGAGCATGGTGTTATCGCAGATCGTACTCAGTGGATGTTGTAGGCGCGTATCGCATACGCCCTCTTGAACGCGACCGCTCAAGGCAATATGACAGCGACTAAGGCAGCCCTCACGTGGAATGATAATGATTCGCGGCCGGGGACATGGGCGTATTCAATACGCCCCTACGACTCGATCGTTGTAGGGAAGTCGACTACCGCTGAAGCGACTCTTCCACGCGCTTTTTAACCTTCTCGTCGATATTGAGAATCTGCGCGCGGTCGTGGTAAGGGACCACTTCAAACTTGCCTAGAAGTTTCATTTCGGTGAGGACCGCAGAGATATTCAGGACTGCGTTCTCGATCATGCGCATGGAGTCAACGAGCCGTCCATCGGGGTCTTCAAGTGTCCCGCGTCGGACCGCCATCTCCACCAACTCCGAATGCCCCATAATTGTCGTTGTGGCATTGTTGATGTAATGCGAGAAAGTCGCACAGATTGCATCGAGCACGTGATGGATGAGTTCCTCGCGTGAGGCGATCGGAGACTCCAGAAGCAACTGCTCGAGTTCGGCGTACACGTCGCGCAGACGCTGATTGGCATGACCCAGGATATCGATCTCCTCGCCGACATTGAGTTTGAGAATTTCACCCAACTCGTGCAGTGACTCGATCGCATTCCTACACGAGAATGTCAGGTCGATCGGGTGCAAGCCGAGCGCGGTTAGGATTCGACCCTTGCTCTCCACACGCCGACGTGTCAATGGAATGCGTGGTTCGCAGCCCAGATTGCTGACACGGTCCGCCAACGCGGTGACGAGCACCAATCGATCCTCCGGGGCAACCCCACGTGTCGCTAACCCACGGTCGTGGTGGCGGCGCACCGCATCGCAAATCGAACCTGGCAATCCCTGAGTTTGGCACCACCAACCGCCCGCCTCGGCGTGATCGATTCCAAAACGATCATTTTCGTGGGAAACCCAGTCCTGCGTCGGCAAATCGCTCTTGTGGAATGCCCGGTACGATTCCCCGAAAACATGCCCCATCAGCAACAATCCGACGTCATGATACAGCCCTGCCGCGAATGCCTCTAGTGGGGGCTGACAGCCCGAACGCTCGCCGAGCATATGCGCGGTGAATGCCGTTTCGACTGAGTGGCGCCAGAAGATGGTCAGGTCAACGAAGTGTTCAACCTCGGGGCGGCAGAACGCCTCACGGAGCGTTACGGACAACACCAGCGCACGCACGGCGGGAAGTCCAAGACGCTCGACGGCCTCAGTGATATTGCGCAACGGGGCTGACGAATCACGCAAAGGTGCGTTGCACAGCCGCAGTACCGCTGTCGCTTGTTCTGGCTTGCCCGCGAGAATCTGCGCGAACTCACGCGAGACAACGGGGCCATCAGACAGATTCAGGCACCGCACCGCGAGGTCGGGCAGGCAGTAGACTTGGTTGAGTCGAAGGATCTTATCGCGTATTTCCAGGCCATCCATATGCTCTTTGACTCCTGGATATCCAACAACCCACCGTTGGGTAGTGGTCTCCTGTTCACAGTTATCGGCGCAGAGTTGGCCTAACTTCAGAGAAAGAGAATTGAACAACTGGAATATTTTTAGATGGCGCGTTACTTGAATAAGTTCCTGTAAGGCACTACTCTGACAAGTGTTACGTCCCTGTCGTTTTTCGGAGCAGTCGCGTCTGACGGGTGAACAGACGCTGCTTGAGGGATTCGACCGATTCATCACCCGTCATGGACCGAAATTCGAGTGCCGTAAGCGCTTGCCTAACGATGTCTAGGGCGGCGGCATAGTCGCGGCGACGGTGTTCAAGATGCTTCGCCAGTTCTTCGGCGACTGAGTAATCGCCGGGCGAGCCGACAGCGGCCCTGGACCACTCTTCATGGGCGGTTTCGTAGTCGCGGGAACGCTTGTAGATGTGTGCGCGCAACCGGTGGACCGATGCTGTTTGGGCTGTGTCCATCACCCGCTTTGATGCTTCGTCGAGCGCGAGCAATGCTGGCGCTGGATGCCGATGACGGTACCAATAGCCGGCGAGGGCACGCAGATCATCCGGTGCCTCCAGAGCGGGTCTTTCAGGATGCGCCCGTTGGTCGAGCCAGACTGCGTAGACAAACAACGAAACGACATCCAGACGGTTGTGCTCGAACACGGCATGCAGCCGTGGACTAAATCCATTGCGTAGGTACTCGAAGTAAACCTCCGGAACTTGCGCACCGGGCAAATCCTCGATGCGGGCAATCCGCAATAGCTGTTGTTCGACATTGGATAACGAGCAAGACTGGATGCGTTGCTTGAAGATAGAGCGGGTCGGCCACAAGAGATCGAGATGCGGTAGCTCACGGAATGTCGGGTCGAGCCGCCAAAAATTAAACCGTCCTTCGAGTAGCGGCAGATCGAACGAGCTACCGTTATAAGTGACAACTGCCTGCGCTGCATCGAATCGAGACGTCAGCTCATCGAGGACTGCCGCCTCATCCGAGAGATCGGGAAGGAAGTATTGATCAACGATGAAGTCCGTGCCATTGAACTGCCCCACTGCGATTAAGAATGCGACGGTGCCCGCCCCTCCCGCGAG